>PXQH01000048.1 GCA_003022125.1 Cyanobacteria bacterium QS_8_64_29
TAGCAGAGGCAGTCCAGCAGCGTATCGATAATGGGCGGTGGTGGATTTTGCCACGGTCGGGGAATAGCCGGGGGTTTCAAAAGTTCCGACCAGAGCTCTCGCCGGACAGCAGCCAGGGTGTCAACAAAGGTGTGCTCAGGCTTGGCATACCCTGGCCCAGAGCGAGCTGGAGCTGGGTACTTGCGATATAACTGGGCAAACATCAACGCCACGACACCGAAGAGATCGCAACTGTAAAAGGGCAAAAGTCGAGCTGAGGCCAAGCTCGTTTTGATCCGATCCGGCCGGAGGATGCCGCTGCGAGGGCAAGCGCGCAAACTGGTGCTTAAAACAAGCTGCTCGAACGCCCGATCCTGTTATGACCATCGCGTCTGTCTCCCAAACCCACCCCCTGTCAGAGGCAAAGCTGCATGGCATCCACGCCTACTGGCGCGCGGCCAACTACCTCTCGGCAGGGCAGATCTATCTGCTCGACAACCCGCTTTTGAGCGAGCCGCTGCGGCTCGAGCACATCAAACCCCGACTGCTGGGCCATTGGGGGACCACTCCCGGTCTCAACTTCATCTACGCGCACCTCAATTGCGCGATTCAAGCCCGCGACCTCAACGTTATCTACATCACCGGGCCTGGGCACGGCGGCCCGGGCCTAGTGGCCAACACCTACCTGGAGGGCACCTACAGCGAGATCTATCCCCAGATTTCGCAAGATGCCGAGGGAATGCGCCAGCTGTTCAAGCAGTTTTCATTCCCCGGCGGGGTCCCCAGCCATACGGCTCCCGAGACGCCGGGCTCCATCCACGAAGGCGGCGAGCTGGGCTACGCAATCGCGCACGCCTACGGCGCCGTTTTTGACAATCCCGATCTAATCGCAGCCTGCGTTGTGGGCGATGGCGAGGCCGAGACCGGGCCGCTGGCAGCGAGCTGGCACTCCAACAAGTTCCTCAACCCCGCCCGCGACGGGGCCGTGCTGCCCATCCTGCACCTCAACGGCTACAAGATTGCCAACCCCACGATCTTGGGCCGCCTCAGCCACCAGGAACTGGAGCAGCTGCTGGTGGGCTACGGCTACAAGCCCTACTTTGTCGAGGGCAGCGACCCCGAGGCCATGCACCAGGCCATGGCCGGCACGCTCGATGCCGTCATTGAAGACATCCACGCCATCCAGCACCAAGCCCGCACCCAGGGCGTGACCCAGCGCCCGGCCTGGCCGGTCATCGTGCTGCGCACGCCCAAGGGCTGGACCGGCCCCAGCGAAGTGGACGGCCAACAAGTAGAAGGCTTTTGGCGCTCGCACCAAGTGCCGCTGGCCGATATGGGCCAGCATCCCGAGCGCTTGGAGCAGCTCGAGGCCTGGATGCGCAGCTACCGCCCCCAAGAGCTGTTCGATGGCAACGGCACGCTCCGGCCCGAGCTAGCAGCGCTAGCGCCGCGCGGCAATCGCCGCATGGGAGCCAATCCCCACGCCAACGGCGGCTTGCTGCTCAACCCCCTCAAGCTGCCCGACTTTCGCGACTATGCCGTTGAGGTACCCCATCCCGGCAGCGTCACGGCCGAGGCCACCCGCGTGACCGGGAGCTTCCTGCGCGATGTCATGCAGCGCAACCAGCCCGAGGGCAACTTCCGCGTTGTAGGGCCGGACGAGACGGCCTCCAACCGCCTGGGCGCGCTGTTTGAGGTCACCGATCGCGCCTGGATGGACGAGCGCCGCCCCGAAGACGAAAACCTCTCCCCCGAGGGGCGGGTGATGGAGATCCTGAGCGAGCACACCTGCCAGGGGTGGCTGGAGGGCTACCTGCTCACCGGGCGCCACGGCCTGTTTGCCTGCTACGAGGCCTTCATCCACCTGATCGACTCCATGTTCAACCAGCATGCCAAGTGGTTGAAGGTGACGCGCGAGCTTCCCTGGCGCCGCCCCATTGCCTCGCTCAACTACCTGCTAACCTCCCACGTTTGGCGCCAGGACCACAACGGCTTCTCCCACCAGGACCCGGGCTTTATCGACCACGTGGTGAACAAAAAAGCCGACATCATCCGGGTGTATCTGCCCCCGGATGCCAACACGCTGCTGTCGGTGACCAACCACTGCCTGCGCAGCCGCCACTACGTCAACGCCATCGTGGCCGGCAAGCACCCGGAACCGCAGTGGCTGGATGTGGATGCCGCCGTCAAGCACTGCACTGCCGGCATCGGCATTTGGGCGTGGGCCAGCAACGACCGCGGCGGCGAGCCGGATGTCGTCATGGCCTGCGCTGGCGATGTGCCCACCCAAGAGACCCTAGCGGCGGTGGACTACCTCTGGCAGCACTTTCCGGATTTGCGGGTGCGCACCGTCAACGTGGTCGATCTGATGCGGCTGCAACCTGAGGAAGAGCACCCGCACGGCCTCTCGCACCGCGAGTTCGATGCCATTTTCACCACGGACAAGCCCATCATCTTTGCCTACCACGGCTACCCGTGGCTCATTCACCGCCTCACCTACCGCCGCACCAACCATCCCAACCTGCACGTGCGCGGCTACAAAGAAGAAGGCACCACCACCACGCCCTTCGACATGGTGGTCATGAACCAGCTGGACCGCTTCCACTTGGTCGAGGACGCCATCGATCGCGTGCCCAAGCTGGGCTACGCTGCCGCCCATGCCAAACAGGCCATTCGCGACAAGCTCATCGACCACAATTACTACGTCACCCACTACGGCGTGGACCTACCGGAGGTGCGCGACTGGCGCTGGCCGTACTGAGAGGGGCCATGAAAGTCCTGGTGCTCAACGCCGGCTCCAGCTCGCAAAAAAGCTGCCTCTACGAGCTGGCGGCGCCCCTACCCCAGATACCGCCCGAGCCGCTGTGGGCGGCTGCGCTTGAGTGGCAGGATGGCAGCGTCTGGCTGCGAGCTAGCAACGCCAGTGGCGCCGAACTGGAGCGGGATCTGGGCGCAATCGGGCAATCCGAGGCGATCGCGGTCCTGCTCGAGACGCTCTGGCAGGGCGAAACCCAGGCCATCTCGCAGCCCGAAGCTGTCGCAGCAGTGGGCCATCGGGTCGTCCACGGCGGGGCGACCTACCGCCAGCCCGCCCGCGTGACGGCCCAGCTCAAAGCAGACCTGCGCGAGCTGAGCGAGCTGGCCCCCGCGCACCTGCCCATTAACCTGCAAGGCATCGAGGCCATCGATCGGGTGCTGCCGCAAGCGCCGCAAGTGGCTGTTTTCGATACGGCCTTTCACGCCACCCTGCCAGCTGCGGCGGCGGCATACTCGCTCCCGCACGCCTACTGGGCGCAAGGGGTGCGCCGCTACGGCTTCCACGGCATCAGCCACCAGTACTGCGGGCAGCGTGCCGCGCAGCTGCTGGGTCGGGAAGCGCAGGAACTGCAGCTCATCACCTGCCATTTGGGCAACGGTGCCTCGCTGGCTGCGATCCGCAACGGGCGCTGCGTCGATACCACCATGGGCTACACCCCGCTCGAGGGACTGGTTATGGGGACCCGCTCGGGCTCGCTGGACCCCGGCATTCTCATCCACCTAATGCGCCAGGGCTACGATGCCGATGCGCTCGAGCGGCTGCTCAACCAAGAATCGGGGCTCAAGGGGCTCTCCGGGGTTAGCGGCGACATGCGGGCCGTGCGCGAGGCCATGGATCGGGGCAACGCGCAAGCCCAGCTGGCTTTTGACGTTTACTGCCACCGCCTGCGCTTCCACATCGGCGCCATGCTGGCCTCGCTGGATCGCCTGGATGCGCTGGTGTTTGCCGGCGGGGTGGGCGAGAACGTGCCCCAGGTGCGTGCCGCGGGCTGCCAGGCGCTCGCGTTCCTGGGCCTGCAGCTGGACGCGCGCCAGAACCAGGCCAACCCGGCCGATGCCGACATTGCGGCAGCCGACTCCTCCATCCGGGTGTTGACCGTCAGGACGCAGGAGAACTGGGGGATCGCGCGCGCGTGCTGGCAGTTGCTGAGCGGCGAGCGCAGCCCGAGTTAGTACTACAGTCGCGGTTTGCATCTGGAACTAGCCAGTAGAGCGATGTTGCATCTGCTGGCACATTGAGATGCTCCAACTCCAGCAGTCGTGCATTGC
>PXQH01000049.1 GCA_003022125.1 Cyanobacteria bacterium QS_8_64_29
GCGGTTGTTGGTGCTGGTTACCCACTGGCAAAACTGCTCCCAGGCGCCACCGCTTTGCTGGCGTTCTAGGGTCGTCGTCATATCTCGATGAGTCCTTGATTAGGGCGACAAAGCGCAGTAGCATTTAAGCTACTTAAAACAGCTTAACGAATTGAGGTGGGGATGCCCACCGAGCCGTCCGGAACGCAACGACCATGCCTGCCCCAACAGTCACCTACAGTCCGGCCTATACCCTGGTGCCGACTTACGAGTGCTTCAACCGCTGTACGTACTGCAACTTCCGACTGGAGCCAGGCCAGGGGAGCTGGCTGAGCCTAGCGGCGGCGCAGCGGCAGCTCGCTCGGCTGCAGGCCAGCGGGACTTGCGAAATCCTGTTGTTGAGCGGCGAAGTGCATCCGCGATCGCCGCAGCGGGGCGCCTGGTTGCAGCGAATTGCCGATCTCGCCGAGCTGGCGCTGGCCATGGGCTTTTTGCCCCACGCCAACGTCGGGCCGCTGCAACGGGCTGAAATGGCGCAGCTCAAGCAGATGAGCGTCTCGATGGGGTTAATGCTGGAGCAGCTGACACCGGCGCTGTTGCAAACAGTGCACCGGCAAGCCCCTAGTAAAGAGCCCCAATGGCGGCTGCAGCAGTTGGCGTGGGCAGGCGAGCTCCAGATCCCGTTTACCACAGGAGTGCTGCTGGGCATCGGTGAGACCGCTGCCGATCGAGAAGCCACCTTGGGCGCGATCGCGCGCCTCCACCGGCGCTGGGGCCACATCCAGGAGGTCATCCTGCAGCCGCACAGCCTTGGTAGCAGCCAAGCGGTAGCCCAGGAGGGCTTCGACCTCCACCAACTACCGACACTTATCGCACGGGCGCGCGCGCTACTGCCGGCCGATATCGCCATCCAGTTTCCACCCAATCTGGTCGGCGACAGGCAGTTACTCCTTGATTGCCTGGCAGCCGGAGCTCGGGATTTGGGCGGCATTGGCCCCACCGATGAGGTCAATCCAAACTATCCCCACCATCAGCCGCGATCGCTGGCAGCGCTGCTGGCGGGAGCCGGCTGGCAATTGGTGCCCCGCCTGCCAGTTTATCCCCAGTACCTCGATTGGCTGCTGCCGCCGTTGCAAGCTGCCGCCCAGCGCTGGCAAGGCGCGATCGCGCCCTAGTTGCGGCCGGACCGCTGCCTGCCAATTTTGGTGACAGCCACTACAATATTTGGTATATACCACCATAAATCTTGCAGTTTCCCCTGCCGCGAGCGGCAGGTTGCAATCGTGTTTGCCACAGCCTTATCCGATCGCACGCCTGAGGTGGCCGCGACGCCCGACGACCTGGTTGCTGCCATCGAAGAGCGCAAGCAAGCGCTCAACGCCATTGTGCTGGCGCACTACTATCAGGAGCCTGCCATTCAAGACATCGCCGATTGCATTGGCGATTCGTTGGGGCTGGCGCGCAAGGCGGCTGAGACGGACGCCGATGCCATCGTGTTTGCTGGCGTGCACTTTATGGCCGAAACGGCCAAGATCCTCAACCCCGACAAGCAAGTCCTGCTGCCGGATTTAAATGCCGGTTGCTCGCTGGCCGAGAGCTGCCCGCCTGACGCGTTCGCTGCCTTTAAGGCCGACCGGCCCGACCATACGGTGGTCTCTTACATCAACTGCTCGGCGGCCATCAAGGCCATGAGCGACATTGTCTGTACCAGCTCCAACGCCGTCGGCATCATCAACCAAATCCCGGCCGAGCAGCCCATTATCTTTGCCCCCGATCGCAACTTGGGCCGCTACGTTATGCAGCAAACCGGGCGCGAGCTGGTGCTGTGGCAGGGCAGCTGCATCGTGCACGAAACGTTTTCCGAAAAAAAGATCGTCCAGCTGCAGCTCGATTATCCCAAGGCCGAGCTAATCGCGCACCCCGAGTGCGAGGCCCCCCTCCTGCGCCGCGCGCACTTTATCGGCTCGACCGCCAAGCTGTTGCGCCACTGCCAGCAGAGCCCCCAGCGCGAGTTCATCGTGGCGACCGAGCCGGGCCTCATCCACCAGATGCAGCAAGCAGCACCCGACAAGCGCTTCATTCCGGCACCGGCAACCAACCACTGCGCCTGCAATGAGTGCCCGCACATGCGCCTCAATACGCTCGAGAAGCTGTATTGGGCCATGGTCCGGCGCGAACCGGCTATCGAGCTGGATGAGGGGACGCGTCAGGCAGCGCTTCGGCCCATCCAGCGCATGCTGGCCATGAGTACCTAACCCGCTAAATCGTTACCGGCGAATCTACATAAACGGAGGGCTCGGTGCTGCTGAATTCGATGCCATAGCCCACTAGTTTTTTCGAGATCGTTTCGTTGGCCAGCTCGAGCAGGCGCTTGCGCAGCTCGATGGAATCCTCGCTCGATCCCAGAATGAAAAAACTGACCCGCGCGCGCGTGCCCGGTTTGTTGTCCGTCTCGAATAGCGAAACGCGCGTACTGCCAGGATCGATGCCAAACAGCGCGTTGGTGCTGTCCTCAACCACTTGCTCGACTAGGGCGCGCTCGCCCAGGATCTGGGTAAAGTCCAGATACAGCAGCACCATGACCTTTTTGCCGCGGGTAATGTTTTCAATGTCCAAATTGGCCATGGTGGAGTTGGGCACGATGTAGAGCGTGCTTTTAGCCGCCGTGCGGATTTTGGTCGAGCGCAACCCGATCGACTCAATGCGGCCGTAGAGATCGGGAGCGGCTGGGTTGAAGTTGGCGCGAATGTACTCGCCCGGGACGAACGGCCGGTCCAAATAGAGAACGATCGTCCCCAATAGCTGCTCCAGCGTTCTTTGGGCGGCAAAGGCAATCGCCAAGCCCCCAATCCCCACCCCTGCCAGCAATCCGACAAGGTTAAAGTTCTGGCTCTGGGCAAAGGCAACAACGGCAAAAAAGCCAATCATGACGTTGGCAACGGTCTCGACAATGAGCAGCAGCTCGTTGACTTCGCGGCCCAGCCGGCGGATCAAATCAATTCCGTAGGCGCGAACGAACTGCCGGAACAGGCGCGAGAGCAGCCACGCAATGCCCGCAATCAGGGCCAGATTAAAAAAAAAGCCCAAAAAGCCGTACAGCGCTTCATACGGCTGCACGATCTGCAGCGACAGCGAGATCAGAATGAGGGTGCCTGCTATCCAAAATAAGTTTTTGATGGGCGCAATCAAGTTGGCATAAATGCCGGCAGCGCGTTGCGGGGCAAACCGCCAGACGACCTAGCTCAACAGGAAAGGGGTCAAGCGGCCCACCAGCAGCGATAGCAGCAGGGCCAGCAGGAAAAAGCCCAGATCGATGCCGAAATTGAGCCAAAAGGCGCGCGTTTCCGGCTCGAGTCGGAAAAACTCGCGAACGAACTCAGGGATTGCCATTAAGCTCAAACGGTGATGGGAACATCCACATAAAGGGTAGTATCGACGTTGGCGAGCGTAAGGCCCTGTTGCGCTAGCCGCGCAGCCAGCCGATGCCGGGCAAACTCTAGCAGATGCTTGCGCAACTGCATCGAATCCTGGCTTGCCCCTAAAACGAACAAGCTCACCTGGGCGCGCGTGCCGCTCCCATCCGCCCGATCAAGCAGCGAGATGCGGGTGCTGCCAGGGTCAATCCCCAACAGCCCGTCTGTCTCCGACTGGACCGTTCGCTTGAGCCAATACCAATTTGAGCAGCAGATGCACGCTTACTAAAGAACATGACTCCCATATTGAGGGAGTTTCGAGGGTCAAAATCTAGTGCACAAGCCACGAGAATTTGCCGGCTAGGCGAATGCGGGTCGAGCGCAGCCCGATGGCATCGACGCGCCCGTAAAGAAACGACTCCCCCTGACGCGGTCTGAGGACGCTGCGCGGACTGAAGCTGTTGCGATTGATGCGCACGTACTCCCCGGGCACCAGGGGCCGGTCCAAATACAGCACCAGCGTGCCCCAAATTTGCTCTAGGAGGCGCCGTGCGGCCGCCGTGATCGCCAAGCCGCCTAGGCTCAAACCGGCCGAGACCCGCAACAGGTTGATGCCGCGCCCTTGCGCGAATGCGGCCGTGATCGCGAGCGCAAGGGCGGCATTGCCCGCGAACTCGAGCAATAGCAGCAGCTCGCTGGACCCAGTCCCCAGCTTGCGAATGGGAGCAGCGCCATAGCGGCGCAGCAGGCGTCCTAGCAATCGCGACGCCACCCCCGCCAAGGCGAGCGCTAGCGCCAGCTCGACGCCCAGCGACAGGAGGGTATAGAGCGGCTGGTAGGGTTGCAGCGGTGCCAGCGCCCAGCGCAGCAGTCCCAGCGTAAGCGCCAGCCGCAACAGGCCATCAGCGGTGCCAGCAACTGCCGGTCGGCCTCGGCAAGCGCGCGCGATCCCGAGGCATTCATACCAATTCTCGTGGCTTGTGCACTAGATTCCGACCTCCAAAACTCCCTCAATATGGGAGTTATATTTTCTGGAAAGCGTGCATCCACTGCTCAAAGCCAGGCTCAGCAGCGCCGCATCGGTCAGGATCTCGAGGGCAAATGCCTGTGCGTCGCGATCAAAGGGAACGAGCTGGCGGATGCCTGCCGGAAGGGCTTCCCACATGCCGCCGGGTGCCTCTAGATGGTAATGGGCGAGGCCACGTTGGTGGTTCGCTCCTGCAGGTCGAAGGCAATGCCGTATTCTTTGAGCTGCAAGCTCACATTCTGCTTGGCACTATCGACCAACTGGCGGCGCAGCTCCATTGAGAACTTGCCCGAGCCCAGCACGAACAGATTAATCTGCGCTTGCGTCAGGCTCTGGCCGCTGTCATCGGTGATATTACTGAAGGTGACCTCGGTGCTGCGCGGGTCGATGCCAACGATGTCGCGCGTGCTGTCCAAAAACACTTGGCGGATGAGGGCTTTTTCATCCTCGGGAATGGCCCGATAAAACCGCAAGTAGACGATGGAGATGATCTTGCGGGCATCGGTAAAGTTCTCAACTTTGGACTCGGTCAAAAAGCTGTTGGGCACGACCATCACGGTCCCCTTGCCCGAGGTGCGGATGCGGGTGGAGCGCAACCCGATCGACTCGATCCGCCCGAAGGTCCCGTCATCCAGCCCCACGTAGTCATCGGTGACAAAGGGCCGATCGATGTAGAGCACGATACCGCCCAGTAGCTGCTCCAGGCTCTTCTGGGCGGCAAAGGCGATCGCCAAACCGCCCACCCCCAAGCTAGCCAGCAACCCAAATAGGTTGATCTGGTGGATCTGGGCAAAGATGAATAGAACGGTCACAACGATGGCCGTATTGGCCAGCACCTTGCCCACGACCAGCAGTTCGCTGTTGACTTTGCGCTTGCTCTTAATGACGGCACTGAGCAGGTACTGGTCGAAAAACTGCTTGAACACCCGCGACCCCGTCCAGCTCACCAGGACGCTGATCGCGAGGCCCAGCGCAATCTCGAACCAATCCAGCCAGCGCGGGGCATAAGTGTAGATAATGGCCAGATCCGCTGCCGACAGGAGCGCGATCGCCACCAGCCAACTTTGGTAGGGGGCAAACGCGTTGCGGTAGATAGCTTGGGCTTGCGGCGACATTACGCGCTCGGGAAGCGTTACCAACGCCCGGTAGAGGCCAAAGAGAGCCCCCAATGAGGCCAAAACCTCAATCGCGATCGCAATGCCGGTTAGGAGCCGTGCGTCGAGCGCCAGTACGTCGCTGAGGGATTCGATCATGGTGGGTTGCAAGCAGTCGGCTGCTACCTGTTGGGAAAGTGGCGGTTCCCACGCTAGCCTACCCCGCCCGCCCCTGCGAGACGGGCGCTTGCTAGCCTAAAGCCAGAGGCA
Source organism: Cyanobacteria bacterium QS_8_64_29 (assembly GCA_003022125.1). NCBI lineage: Bacteria > Bacillati > Cyanobacteriota > Cyanobacteria bacterium QS_8_64_29. The sequence continues at coordinate 5,784 of PXQH01000049.1, forward strand.
CCGTCAGGCAGCGGCATGTCCCAACAGCCGGCGCAAGGCGAAACCATTGCCGCCATTGCCACACCAGTGGTCCCCGAGCAGGGCAGCGTTGGCATCGTGCGGCTCTCGGGCGAGAGCGCCATGGCGATCGCGCGCGCCCTATTTCACGCCCCCGGCCGGCAGCCCTGGGAGAGCCATCGCATCCTCTACGGCTACGTGCACCACCCCGAAACGCAGCAGACAGTGGATGAGGCCCTGCTGCTGATCATGCAGGGGCCGCGTTCCTATACGCGCGAAGACGTGGTGGAGTTTCACTGCCACGGCGGCATCGTGCCGGTGCAGCAGGTGCAGCAGCTGTGCCTGGCGCAGGGCGCGCGGCTGGCGCAGCCGGGCGAGTTCACCTTGCGAGCCTTTCTCAACGGACGGCTGGATCTAACCCAAGCCGAGAGCGTTGCCGAGCTGGTGGGGGCGCGATCGCCGCAGGCCTCCCACATGGCGCTAGCCGGCTTGCAGGGCAAGCTGGCCCAACCTATTCGCGATCTGCGCGCAACCTGCCTGGAGATCTTGGCTGAGGTGGAGGCGCGCATCGACTTTGAAGACGATCTGCCGCCGCTGGATGAGGGCGACATCAGCCAGCGCATTGGCGAGGTCCGAGCCGAGCTCGAGCGCATCCTCGCCACTGCCGATCGGGGCGAGCTGCTGCGCAGCGGCTTAAAAGTCGCCATTGTCGGGCGGCCCAATGTGGGCAAATCCAGCCTGCTGAATGCCTGGAGCCGCAGCGATCGCGCCATCGTGACCGAGGTCCCCGGGACAACGCGCGATGTGGTCGAGTCGCAGCTCAACGTTCGGGGCGTGCCCATGCAAGTGCTCGATACGGCAGGCATGCGCGAGACCGAGGAAACGGTGGAGCGCATTGGCGTGGCGCAATCGCGCCACGCCGCCGATAGCGCCGACTTGGTCGTCTTTACGGTTGACGCGCAAGCAGGCTGGACGGCTGCCGAAGACGAAATCTACCAACACGTGCAGCACCGCCCCATCGTGCTAGTGGCCAACAAAACTGATTTGGCTCCCTCGGACAACGTCCGCCCCCCGGCCGGGATAACCCGCACTGTCAGCACCGCCGTGGCACAGAACCAGGGAATCGAAGCCCTCGAGCGGGCGCTGCTCGAGTCGGTCAACGCTGGCGAGCTCACGGCAGCCGATGCCGACATTGCCATCAACCAGCGCCAAGCCGCCGCCCTAACCCGGGCCCAAAACGCCCTGGATTGCGTGCGCGCCACCATCGGTGACGGACTGCCGCTGGATTTTTGGACCATCGATCTGCGAGGGGCTGTGCAGGCCCTGGGCGAGGTCACGGGTGAGGAAGTGACCGAGTCCATGCTCGATCGCATCTTCAGCCGCTTCTGCATTGGCAAGTAGGCAGCCCTGCGCTACTCCAGCGCTAGCTGCGAGCGCCACGCCGGATCGGTGGTATCCACCTGCTGGAGGTAGTACTGCTCGGTCTCGCTAAAGGCCTCCACGGGCGCCGACTGCTGCTCCAGCAGCTCGGGCGTGGCGTCCGAGACATCCCCTTGGCGCTGGGCGAGACGCTGGCGCATCACCTCGAGCGGCGCCGTGCAGTGGTAGATGTGCAGCGGAAACTGCCGCTCGCGCGCCGAGGCCACTACGGGCTGGCGCTGCCCCTGGCGGGCGTAGGTCGCATCCAGCACCACGGCAAAGCCGCGCTCGGCCAAGCGCAAGCCCAACGCGCGCAGGCGATTGTAGGTGCGCCCAGTCATCTCGCCGGTGTAGAGCTCTGGCCCCCCGCGCGCCTCGAGCGGCACGCCGGCCAAGTGTTTGCGGACGGCATCCGAGCGCAGGTGAATCGCGCCCAACCGCTGAGCGATCTCGCTGGCAACCGTACTTTTGCCCGAGCCCGGACGCCCTGACATCAGGATCAGCCGGCCGCGCCCGGTCTGAGTGTACTGCCAAGCCAGGCGGTAGTAGTGCGCGGCCCTAGCCTGCGCTTGCTGCCGCTCGGCGGCCGAGACGTTGGGGTCATCCAGCAGCAAGGAAGCCACCTTGGCACGAACGTAGGCTTGCCGGCTCAGGTACAGCGGCAGTACCTCGGCCCCTTCCCAATCGCCGGTGCGCTCCAAGTAGGTATTGAGCAAGCGGTTGGCCCAGTCCCGGCGGCCGCGTGCCTCGACATCCATCACGGCAAACGCTACATCACAGATGACATCGACAAAGCGAAATGCTTCGTTAAACTCAATGCGATCGAACAGCTGGATTTTGTCGCGCCACCAGCAAAGGTTGCGCAAGTGCAGGTCGCCGTGGCACTCGCGGATGCAGCCGTTGGCCTGGCGCTGCTCCAGCAGCGCGGCATCCCGCTCGAAAAAGCGATCCGTAAAGGCTTTCGTTTCGCGGTACTGCTGCGCGGTTTGGGGGCCGTCGATGTAGCGCTCGGTCTGCGCATAGTTTTCGTCAAAGGCCTGGCGCACCTGCGACGGGCGGCCGAAGCTGGCAATGTAGTCGCTGGTTGCCGCCTCAGTGTGGAAGCGCGCGATGGTCTCGCCGAGGGCAACCATCCACTCGCCCGTTAGTTCCCCGCGCTCGAACTGCTCGCTCAGCAGCGAGTCCTGAGGGAACTGGCGCATTTGGACCGCGTACTCCACAGGCTCGCCCGAGCCATCGAGCGCGAACTGCTCCCCGGCCTGCGCAATGGGCAACACGGCCAGATAGATATCGGGGGCAGTGGGCTGGTTCAGCCGCAGCTCCTGGTGGCAGTAATGCTGTCGCTTGGCCAGGGTGGAAAAATCCAAAAAGCCCAGGTCTTTGGGCTTTTTGACCTTGTAGGCGTAGTCTCCAGCCAGCAGGATGTAGGAGATGTGGGTTTGGATGAGCTCAACGCCGCCAGCAACCGCATGCGGGTAGAACTCGGGTTGCTGCATCTGCTGGATGAGCGGCGGTAGATCGGCCTCGGCCATAGCAGTAAAGCAGGGTATTGCAGGGACAACATCCCAGCATGGCAGCCAAGCGACCGTGCGCCGGGGAAAGGGTTACTGCCAGCGGTCGAGGGCGCGGTACTGGATGGCCTCGGCGACGTGCGCACTCTCGATGCGCTCGGCCTCGCTCAAATCGGCAATCGTACGCGCCACTTTAAGAATGCGATCCATGGCGCGCGTCGAGAGGCCCAACTGGCGGATGGCCCCCTCCAATAAGTCGCGGCTGGCCTCATCTAGCTCGCAGAACGCGCGCAAGTGGCGGCTGGCCATCTCGGCGTTGCAGCGCAGCTGGGACTCATCTTGGAAACGGTGCCGGGCGCGATCACGGGCAGCCACAACGCGCTCCCGGACGGCCTGCGTGGGCTCGCCGGCCGTTTGGCGCGTCATTTCTTCCGGCTTGAGGCGATTGACCCCCACCTGCAGGTCGATGCGGTCCATCAGCGGCCCGGAGAGCCGGGACCAGTAGCGCACGCGCTGCTGGGGCGTGCAAGTGCAAGCCTGCAGCGGATCGCCGTAGTAACCGCAAGGGCAAGGGTTGCTGCTGGCAATGAGGGTGAATTGGGCCGGAAAAACCGCGGACTGGCGGGCGCGCGAGACGCTGACGTAGCCGTCCTCCAGCGGCTAGCGCAGGCACTCCAGCACCGAGCGCTTGAACTCGCTCAGCTCGTCTAAAAACAACACGCCGTGCTGCGCCAGCGAAATCTCGCCCGGGCGCGGGACGCTGCCGCCACCGACCAGCGAGGGCCCCGAGGCCGAGTGATGGGGATTGCGAAACGGGCGCTCGGTCACCAGCGAGCCGCGGTCTTTGAGCAAGCCGGCCACCGAGTGAATTTGCGAAACCTCCAGCGCCTCCTGGAACGACAGCGGCGGCAGGATGCCGGGCAGGCGCCGGGCCAGCATGGTTTTGCCGCTACCTGGCGGCCCCACAAAGATGGCGTTGTGCCCGCCTGCCGCTGCAATTTCGAGGGCGCGGCGCGCGTGGGCCTGCCCCCGGACATCGCGCAGATCGGGGGCCGTCAGCGGTGACTGAGCCAGTTCTGCTTGCGCATCCAGCTGCAGCGGCTCGCGGCGCTCGGTGCCGTTGAGAAACGCGGCCACGCTCGAGAGCTGCTCGAAGCCGTAAACCGACAGGCCATCCACAACGGCAGCTTCGCGGGCATTACCGGCTGGCAGGATCGCGCCTGCAAACCCCAGCTGCTTGGCAGCAGCCGCAACCGGCAGCACGCCCGAGACCGATCGCAAGCTGCCATCGAGCGAGACTTCACCCACAAACAGATATTGCGCCGACTGGGCCGCGTCGACCTGCTCGGAAGCAGCCAGGATGCCCACGCTAATGGGCAAATCGAAACTGGGCCCTTCCTTGCGCAGATCGGCTGGGGTCAGGTTGATGACGATGCGGCGCATGGGATAGCTCAAGCCCGCGTTGCGCAGCGCCGACTTGACGCGCTCGCGCGATTCCTGCACGGCCGCATCCGGCAACCCAACAACAGTAATGCCGGGCAGGCCGCCCGAGACATCGACCTCAACGCCCACTTGAAGGGCCTCGATGCCGACGACTGAAGCACTCCAGACTCTGGCTAGCATCCGAGGTCGCGCTGGGCTTGCCGCCAGTATAGGCACTGGCTGGGGTCATACCAATTCTCGTGGCTTGTGCACTAAATTTCGACCTACAAAACTCCCTCAATATGGGAGTCATATTCTTTGGAAAGCGTGCATCCACTGCTCAAATTCAGCGACACCATCTTCGGCAAAATCGTCCGCCGCGAGATTAGCGCCGACATTGTCTATGAAGACGACGATGCCCTGGCCTTTCGCGATATCAACCCTCAAGCGCCCGTTCACGTTCTGGTCGTTCCCAAAAAGCCCATTCCCAGGCTCTCCCAGGCCAGCGACGAGGACCAAGCCCTGCTAGGCCACTTGCTGCTGGTGGCGCGGCGGGTCGCCCAGCAGGAAGACCTGGAGAGCGGCTATCGCGTCGTGACCAACGACGGGGCCCAGGGCGGCCAGACCGTCGAGCACTTGCACTTCCATATCATGGGCGGTCGCGCCCTACAGTGGCCGCCGGGCTGAGGTGAGCTCAGCAGGCAGCGTCGGCCGCTGGGAAGGAGCGTTCAATGCGCGCTACGAGCGGATCGAATTGGGATTGGCGCGAGCGCGGATAGCGCAGCTTTAGCGTCAGGACCCTGCCATCGCGCAGCACCGCTTTCTCATAGACGACCCGGTCCCCGCGGTAACCGGACCAGACGAATCCCCACCCGGCAACGTGCTGGTAGGTTAGCTGGGTTGCAGCGCGGTTGGCCTGGCGCTTGCGGTAAAGCGCTGCCGGGCTCAGATCGCCAATGTTGTGGCGGCCGTACACCGTCATGACGGTGCGATCGCCTGCAGACCGGAACGTGCGCTTGTCCCCATTTTGAGGTGGCTTGGCCGGCCTCAGGCGATCGCCCGGATAGGCAACCGAATACCCAAAGCGCGCGTTGCGATAGCAGGCCATCTCGCTCGCTTGAGCTGCGCGATCGCGGGTGGGTCCCTTGGGGCTGCTGTGACAGGCAGTGCTCCCGAGGGCTAGCAGGGCCAAGCCAGCCATCCAGATTCGGCCCTGTGGCATGGAACTAAGGGGCTTGCTGCAGTTGCAGTGACCTTGCCTCTGCCGTGCAAGTTTCGAGCAGCGATTCAATCCCCGTTACGGGCCAAACGGGCGTATCGAGGCGCTGGGCCAATGCCTCGAGCGTCACCCCATCGAGGAAGCAGTTGCTATCGGGCTTGAGCATGAGCGTGGGCAGCAAGACGCCATCGCCCAGATCGCGCCCGCGCAGGCCGGCCAGCAGGTCCTGGCCGGTGAGCACGCCCGTTACGGTCATGCTTTGGCCCCAGTAGTCGCTGCGCAGCGGCACGAGATCGACCTGCAAGCCCTCGACAGCATTGAGCTGCTGCACCAGCGGCTGGAATGCTGTTTCGACGGCGTTGCCCACCACCCAGCTCAAGCGGCGCGGCACCGCCAGCCGTTGCGGGAGCCAAGCCGCAGCAGTGGCGCGAAACTGCTGGATAAACTGGCGGATGCTGCCCACACCATTGGCCAGTTGCGGGTAGTCCTCGTAGTGCGCCTCGGGCGGTAGGTCGCGCCCCGCCATCAAGAACCATTCGTCGGCCAACCAGGCAAAGCGGGTCCCCAAACGCTGGCGAAACTCAGCTTGCAAGGCTTGGGTTCGGGCGATCGTCTCGGCCGCATGGGTGGGGGTAACGGGAACGAGCTCGTCCTGCTGGGGGCGAAACTGGGTCAGGCCCACCGGGACAACCGCCACTGAGGCCACTGCCGGTACCTCGCCAGCACCGAAAGCGGCCAGATCCCGCAGCGTCCGCTCGAGCTGGGCCCTATCGTTAATGCCCGGACAGAGCACGACCTGCGCATGCAGCTGCAGGCGCCGCTGTTGGAACCACGCTAGTTGCTCGCGGATTCGGCCCGCCCAGGGGTTTTTGAGCATGCGGCTGCGCACCTCGGGATCGGTGGCATGCACCGAGACGTAGAGCGGCGAGAGGCGCAACCGCTCGATGCGCGCCCAATCGCGGGAACGCAGGTTGGTCAGCGTTAGGTAGCTGCCATAGAGAAAGCTCAGGCGGTAGTCATCGTCTTTGAGATAGAGGCTCTCGCGCTGGCCGGGCGGCTGTTGGTCGATGAAACAAAACGGGCAACGGTTGTTGCACTGAATTAGGCCGTCGAACAGTGCCGATTCGAACTCTAGTCCTAGGCTCTCGTCGCAATCTTTTTCAATTTCTAGATGGTGCAGCTCGCCAGTGGCGTCCTGCACCTGGAGGGTCAGAAATTCCTCGGCGCACAAAAATTGATAGTCGATCAAATCGCGGGGCCGCTCGCCACCGATCGCCACGATGGCGTCGCCCGCTTCAAACCCCATCTCGGCGGCAATGGAATCGGGCAGCACGCGCGCAATGCGAGCCGGGCGAATCGCGGAATCGCTCATGGCAGAGTCCGTGCTTTGACAGGACAGGAATCGAGGCGGCAGCTGCGCTCCCAGCGGGCACCGCAATTCGGTATTTTAAACTAGGGGGTCCCAAGCGCTCGGTGGCAGCGCTATCTGCGGCATGAAACGGGCGATGGCAATGCTGGCAGCCTTGAGCTTGCTGATGGCGCCGGCCCCGGCGCTGGCAACGCCCGAGAGCGGCAGCAGCAATGGCCCCACCCCAGAGCAGCGATCGCGCGCCCAACCGGCGGCCAGCGCGCTCGAGACGCGGCTGCGCGACCGCCTAGCCGAGATCGACCGCCTGGCCCTTAGCATCCGCATGGCCAGTATTGAGGCTCAGCTCAACATTGGGCGCAAGCTGGACGACCTGCAGCAAGCCCGAGCCGCGATCGAGCGGCAGCTGCGGCAGTTGCAGCTGGGGCGGGGGAACGCCGGGCCGTCTTCCCAACGCGCGCGCTAGTCCCAAGCGCCGGCGGCAACGGCCACCAGGATCGCGCCCCCCAACAGCAGGCGGTACCAAACAAACACCCACGTGTTCTGGCGCTGCAGGTAGCGGATCAGCCCCGCGATCGCCAGATAGGAAAAAATTGCCGAGGACACCACGCCCACCAGCAGCGGCAGGAAGGCGGCACCGGTGCTGGGTGCGGCCAGGGCGTCGGCAAGCTCAACCCCCCCAGCTAGTGCAATGGCCGGTATACCCAGCAAAAAAGAAAAGCGGGCCGCCGTCGGGCGCTCCAGTCCCAAAAACAGTCCGGCCGTGATGGTCGAGCCCGAGCGCGAGACCCCCGGCAGAATGGCCAGAGCTTGCGCCAGGCCCACCCAAATGCCATCGCGCGCGCTCAACCGCTCGAAGCTGCGCTGGCGGGCGCCCAACCAATCGCCAATGCCCATCAGCAACCCCATCACGATTGAGGCCAGCGCGATCGTGGTTAGCCCCCAAAACGCCGAGTCTTCCAGATCCGCAACCAAAACCTTGAGCAGCAGCCCAGCGATGGCAATGGGCACTGTCCCAATGGCGATGCCCAGCGCCAGCCGAAATTCGCTCGAGCGGTAGTCCGAGCTACGAACGGCAGCAACGGTCGCGCCGGCCAAGCGCACTAAATCTGCCCAAAAGTACCAAACGACGGCCGCAATGCTGCCCAGCTGAATGACGGCCGAGAAGGTGATGTCGGGGTCGCCCCAGCCCAGTGCAACCGGCACCACCTTGAGATGCGCCGTACTGCTGATGGGCAAAAATTCGGTCAGGCCTTGCACGATGCCCAACACTGCCGCCTGTCCCAGGCCCACGCCCGACTCTGCAGTTTCCGCTGCTGCCGGAGCGGCCCAGCCTTGCCGCGCACCTGCGTAATGCAGCGCCAGCAGGCTGCCCAGGACAGCCCCGCCCAGCGCGATCGGGCACCGCAGCCTTCCGTTTGGCATGCCTCCCTCCCGCACGGTTGCCGCTACCAAGTATAGGCGAGCAACTTTTTGCTATCCCCCCTAGGGGGATAAGGCTAAACGTGCTACGCTTGCGATAAAGATTAAATTCAGTAACAAAGGGTAAAGCGCGCTTGTTCGATCCCACCCCCTTCGCGCTAACCGGCGCTCCCCAGCTGGGGCCCCCGAAGCGCCGCCGCCCGCAGCGCCGCCTCCGCGTTGCGTTTGGGGCGGGGGCGTTTTTGGTCTCGGTTCCGGTTTTCGTTCAGGCACCGCTGGTGCGCTGGCTGCCCGAGTGGAGCTTGGCCCTAACCCTGGCCTGGGTAGGGGTCAGTCTCTGGCTGCTGCAACAGCGCCGCACGCAATTTTGGGGCGATCTGTTGCTGGGCTTTAGCTGGACTTGGCTGGCCGGTTCGATCTATTGGGGGTGGTGGCGCTGGGAACCCATCGTGCACTTGCCCATCGAATCGATCGGCATTCCGTTCGCCCTGTGGGGACTGTGGCGCGGTTGGGGCCTGGTGGGCAACTGCTTCTATCTCGGGTCGCTGTTCGGCACAGCCATCACCGATGCCTACTTCTACCTCGCTGGGCTCATTCCCTACTGGCGCGAGGTCATGCAGGTCAAACCGGCCTTGGCGCCTCCCATCTTGCAAGAGGCCCTAACCCAGCTCCACACCCCCTGGGGGCTGGCATGGGCGTTAGTGCTGGTCTTGGTGCTGCTGGGCGTTGGGCTAGGGGCGCTGCAGTCCTACAAGCTGCACTGGTGGGCGTTTAGCGGTGCCGTCCTCTGCACGATCGGGGTCGATGGGCTGTTCTGGCTGACGGCCGTGTTGGCTTAAGCCGAGGCGTCATCTTGGGTGCGATAGCGTACGGATTGGACGTGCGAGTGCAGCCCCTCTGTTTGCGCCAAGGTTTGAATGGCATCGGACACTTTGGCTAGGGCAGCGTCCGAGTACTGCACCAAGCTGGAGTGCTTGAGAAACGTCTCCACCCCCAGCGCCGAGGCATAGCGCGCTGCGCCCGAGGTGGGCAGCGTGTGATTGGGACCGGCTAGGTAGTCGCCCACCGCCTCGGGCGTGGCGTAGCCCAAAAAGATGGCGCCGGCATGCTCGATGGCTTCCAGCAGCGTCCAGGGGTCGCTGACCTCCAGTTCCAAATGCTCGGGCGCGAAGCCATTGGAGAGCTCGGCTGCTTGCTCGAGCGAGTCCACAACGGCGATCGCACCATAGTGAGCGATCGCTTTCTCGGTGAGCGTGCGGCGCGGGTGGCCTTGCAGCTGCTGTTCCACCTGCGCCTGGACGGCTTCGGCCAAGCTGGCATCAGGGGTAAGCAAAATGGCAGCCGCCATCCAATCGTGCTCGGCTTGCGCCAGCAGATCGGCTGCAACCCGGACGGGATCGGCGTTGCCGTCGGCAATGACCAGCACCTCGGAGGGACCGGCCAGCGAGTCAATGCCCACTGTGCCGTAGGCCAGCTTTTTGGCAAGGGTGACGTAGATGTTGCCCGGGCCGGTAATGACATCGACGGCAGGCAGGGTTTCGGTGCCAAAGGTTAGCCCCGCGATCGCCTGGGCGCCCCCAACCCGATAGATTTCTTCAATGCCGGCTTCTTGAGCAGCAACCAGCACCGCTGGCATTACCTGCGCCTCGGGGCCGGGTGGGGTTACCATGACGCGCCGCGGGACCCCCGCCACCTGGGCCGGGATGGCGTTCATTAGCACTGTGCTGGGGTAAGCCGCTTGCCCGCCGGGGATGTAGAGGCCGGCGCGCGCAACGGGGGTGTAGCGCTTGCCCAGCACGACCTCGTCGCTGCCAAACTGCACCCACGAGCGCGGCACGCGCTGGCGGTGGAATGCTTCGATCTGCCGGCGCGCCAAGCGAATGGCATCGATGAACTGGCGCGAGACCTGCTGGTAGGCGGCATCGAGTTCTGCGCCACTCACGCGCAACTGCTCGGGCGCGAGCGTTTGCCCGTCAAACTGGGCCGTATAGTCCAGCAGCGCGCGATCACCGCCCTGCCTGACCGTTGGGAACAGCGCCCGCACCGCATCCTCCTTGTCGCGGATGCGCTCGTCGTAGGTGCGTTGGCTGATCCGCTGGAGCTCGGCTTGGGCTTCATCGGCGCGCTTGATAATTCGCAGCATGGCATCCGCTCAGGCTGGTCGCGATTGCCGGGGGCCTGCCGTTGCCGCTGCAGCTTGCAGCAGGCAACCCGGCCGAATCGGCGCTTTGCCTACAGCTTAACCCGAGGCTGGCAGCAGGCTCGTAATGGTGCTATTTTGAGAGGATGTGCAGCCAGCACCCCAGACAGCGACCGCAGGCAGCGCAGGGCTCTATCGAGCAGGGCCAGCAGTTGCTGCCAGATCTGTTAGAGTGGGATATCCTATCGATCCCCGTATCGCATTCTTGAGTCAGTTGCTCGCAGGATAGCCTTGGCGAACATCAAATCGGCGAAGAAACGCATCCGCGTGGAGGAGCGCAATCGCCTGCGGAACAAAGCGTACCGCTCGGCAGTTCGGACGCTGATCAAAAAAGCCCATTGGGCTGCGGATCGTTACGCCGCCAACCCGAGCGCCGAGTCGCAAGCCGAGCTCGAGCGAGCGACGGCGGCCGCTCACAGCAAAATCGATAAGGCAGTCAAGCGCAAGGTGCTCCACCGCAATAACGGAGCGCGCAAAAAAGCCCGCCTGGCCAAAGCGGTAAAAGCCAAAACGGCAGCGGCTTCTTGAGCGATCGCGAGCCGCTAGCGTATTCCCTCGAGCCCGCTTGCTCGTGACGGGCCCAACGGCCGATGCAGCTGATCGATACGCACGTCCACATTAATTTCGACGTGTTCCAAAACGAACGGGATGCCCTGCGCTCGCGCTGGCAAGAGGCCGGCGTGCGGCGCTTGGTCCACTCCTGCGTCGAGCCCCAGGAGTTCGAGGGCATCCGCGCCCTGGCGGACGGCTTGCCCGAGCTTGCCTTTGCCGTGGGCTTGCACCCACTCGAAGCGCACCAGTGGGACACCCATACAGCCGAGCGGATCGAGGCACTGGCGCGCTCGGATCTGCGCGCCGTCGCCATCGGCGAGACGGGGCTCGATCTCTACAAAGCCCAGAACGAGCAGCAGCAGCGGCTGGCGTGCTACCAACAGCTCGCCATCGCCCAGCGATTGGACAAGCCCGCCCTCATTCACTGCCGCGCTGCCGCCGAATCCATGCGCGATCTGCTAGCCGAGTTTTGGCAGGCCCACGGGCCCGTCCGGGGCGTCATGCATTGCTGGGGCGGGACTCCCGAGCAAACGCAGTGGTTCCTCGACTTTGGCTTCTACATCAGCTTTAGCGGCATCGTCACGTTCAAAAATGCCCGGCAAGTGCAGGCAGCCGTGCAGATGGTGCCGGCGGATCGGATTGCGGTCGAAACCGATTGCCCGTTTCTGGCCCCCGAGCCCTACCGCGGCAAGCGCAACGAACCCAGCTACGTGCGCCACGTTGCCGAGCAAGTGGCCCAGCTGCGCGGCACCAGCCCAGAGGGGCTAGCGCAACAGGCTAGCGCTAACGCCTGCCGCTTGTTCGCGCTCGGGCCGGAGGCGGTACCGGCTCATTAGCAGCGCGCACGCCCTTGCCGCCACTCTCCACCCCGAGCTCTTACCACCACCCGCTAAGCCATGAGCGAATTAACTCCCACCTTGCTGCCCGATCTGATCGAAATTCAGCGTGCCAGCTTCCGCTGGTTCTTGGAGCAGGGGCTGATTGAGGAGCTCAACAGCTTCTCTCCCATCACCGACTACACTGGCAAGCTGGAGCTGCACTTTCTGGGGGACGACTACAAGCTCAAGCGCCCCAAATACGACGTGGAAGAGGCCAAGCGGCGCGATACCACCTACGGGGTGCAGATGTATGTCCCCACGCGTCTCATTGATAAGGAAACGGGCGAGATCAAAGAGCAAGAGGTCTTCATTGGGGACCTGCCCCTGATGACCGAGCGGGGGACCTTTATTATCAATGGCGCCGAGCGCGCGATCGTCAACCAAATCGTGCGATCGCCAGGCGTTTACTACAAGGCCGAGACGGACAAAAACAACCGCCGCACTTACTCAGCATCGCTCATTCCCAACCGGGGCGCTTGGCTCAAATTCGAGACCGATAAAAACGATCTGGTCTGGGTGCGCATCGACAAAACGCGCAAGCTCAGCGCCCAGGTGTTGCTCAAGGCCATCGGGCTGGCCGATAACGAAATCACTGACGCCCTGCGCCATCCGGACTACTACCAAAAAACGGTGGATAAAGAGGGCAATCCCAGCCGCGATGAGGCCCTGATGGATCTTTATCGCAAGCTGCGCCCGGGCGAGCCGCCTACGGTCGAAGGCGGGCAGCAGCTGCTGGATTCGCGCTTTTTCGATGGCAAGCGCTACGACCTGGGTCGCGTGGGCCGCTACAAGCTCAACAAAAAGCTGCGGCTGAATGTGCCCGATACGGTGCGCGTGCTGACTGCCGAAGACATCCTGGCGGCCGTCGACTACCTCATCAACCTCGAGTTCGACGCCGGCCAGACCGATGACATCGACCACCTGGGCAACCGCCGCGTCCGCTCGGTGGGCGAGCTGCTGCAAAACCAGGTACGCGTGGGGCTCAATCGCCTCGAGCGCATCATCCGCGAGCGCATGACCGTCAGCGAGTCGAACGCGCTCACCCCCACCTCGCTGGTCAATCCCAAGCCGCTGGTCGCGGCCATCAAGGAGTTCTTTGGGTCCTCGCAGCTCTCGCAGTTTATGGACCAGACCAACGCCATGGCAGAGCTGACCCACAAGCGCCGCCTGAGCGCGCTAGGGCCCGGTGGCCTCACCCGCGAGCGGGCGGGCTTTGCCGTGCGCGACATTCACCCATCCCATTACGGGCGCATTTGCCCTATTGAGACCCCGGAGGGACCCAATTGCGGGCTAATCGGCTCGCTGGCGACTTACGCGCGCGTCAACGAGTACGGCTTCATCGAGACCCCTTACTACCCGGTCGAGAACGGCCGCATCTGCCACGAGCGGGGAGTAGAGTACCTAACCGCCGATGAAGAAGACGAGCTGCGGGTATCCCCCGGCGATTTGCCTACTGACGAGGAGGGCAACATCCAGGGCGATTCGGTGCCCGTGCGCTACCGCCACGAGTTCTCCACCACCTCGCCTGATCGGGTGGACTACGTATCGGTCTCGCCCAACCAAATCGTGTCGGTGGCAACCTCGCTAATTCCGTTTCTGGAGCACGACGATGCCAACCGCGCCCTAATGGGGTCCAACATGCAGCGGCAGGCCGTGCCGCTGCTGTGCCCGGAGCGCCCGCTGGTGGGGACGGGGGTCGAGCCCCAGGCAGCCCGAGATTCGGGCATGGTCGCTGTCTCGCGCCAACCGGGCACGGTGAGCCACGTCGATGCCCAAACCATCCGCGTCCGGCCCGATGGCGAGCGGGGTGAGGTAACTCACCCGCTGCATAAGTACCAGCGCTCCAACCAGGACACTTGCCTGAACCAGCGGCCGCTGGTTAAAGAAGGCGAGCGCGTTGCCCCCGGCCAGGTCCTAGCCGATGGCAGCGCGACCGAAGGGGGCGAGCTGGCGCTGGGGCAGAACGTGCTCATCGCCTACATGCCCTGGGAAGGCTACAACTACGAAGACGCCATTCTGGTGAGCGAGCGCCTGGTGCGCGACGACACCTACACCAGCGTCCACATCGAAAAGTACGAAATCGAGGCCCGCCAGACCAAGCTCGGCCCCGAAGAGATCACCCGCGAGGTGCCCAACGTGGGCGAGGACGCGCTGCGGCAGCTGGACGAGCGCGGCATCATTCGCATCGGCGCTTGGGTCGAGGCCGGGGACATCTTAGTGGGCAAAGTGACGCCCAAAGGCGAGTCGGACCAACCGCCCGAAGAAAAGCTGCTGCGGGCCATTTTTGGCGAGAAGGCGCGCGACGTGCGGGACAACTCGCTGCGCGTTCCCAACGGCGAACAAGGGCGCGTGGTGGATGTGCGCGTGTTCACCCGCGAGCAGGGCGACGAACTGCCGCCGGGGGCCAATATGGTGGTGCGCGTGTTTGTCGCCCAAAAGCGCAAGCTGCAAGTGGGCGACAAAATGGCGGGCCGGCACGGCAACAAAGGCATCATCTCCGAGATCCTGCCGCCGGAGGACATGCCCTTTCTGCCGGACGGCCGGCCGGTGGATGTCATCCTCAACCCGCTGGGGGTTCCCTCGCGGATGAATGTCGGGCAGGTGTACGAGTGCCTGCTGGCCTGGGCCGGGGAGCAGCTCGGCCAGCGCTTTAAGGTCACCCCCTTTGACGAGATGTACGGCGAGCAGGCCTCGCGCAACAGCGTGCACCAAAAGCTCGACGAGGCCAGCCAGCAGCCCGGGCGCGAGTGGGCTTACGATCCGAACAGTCCGGGCAAGATCCAGGTCTACGACGGGCGCACGGGCGAGCCTTTCGATCGCCCGGTCACGGTGGGCGGCGCCTACATGATGAAGCTGGTCCACCTGGTGGACGACAAGATCCACGCCCGCTCCACGGGCCCCTACTCGCTGGTCACGCAGCAGCCGCTGGGCGGCAAGGCCCAACAGGGCGGCCAGCGCTTTGGCGAGATGGAGGTTTGGGCCCTCGAGGCCTACGGGGCCTCCTACACGCTGCAGGAGCTGCTCACGGTCAAATCGGACGACATGCAAGGCCGCAACGAGGCCCTCAACGCGATCGTCAAAGGGGGGCCCATCCCGCGCCCCGGAACGCCAGAGTCCTTCAAGGTCCTGATGCGGGAGCTGCAATCGCTGGGGCTGGACATGTCGGTCCATAAGGTGGATACAGCCGAGGACGGCAGCAGCCAGGATGTCGAGGTGGACCTAATGGCCGATGCCGAGCGCCGCCGCACGCCCTCGCGGCCCACCTACGAGTCGCTATCGCGCGAGGACCTGCCCGGAGTGCCCGAAGCCGAGGTCGATGGTGGTGACGGCGACAGCGACGGCGCCGTTGAGGAAGCCACCCCGAGCGAGGCGCCCCCCGATGCCGAAGCGGTCGAGCTCGACGAGTAATCCCCGCCTGCCGCTCAGCCAAGCGAGTTGCCCATACCCATGAGACACCAGCTAGAACCCCAATTCGACTACGTCAAAGTCGGGCTCGCCTCCCCCGAGCGCATCGGCCAGTGGGGCGAGCGGACCTTGCCCAACGGCAACGTCGTCGGCGAAGTCACCAAGCCCGAGACCATTAACTACCGCACGCTCAAACCCGAAATGGACGGGTTGTTCTGCGAGCGCATCTTCGGGCCGGCCAAGGACTGGGAGTGCCACTGCGGCAAGTACAAAAAGGTCCGGCACCGCGGCTTGGTGTGCGAGCGCTGTGGCGTCGAGGTCACCGAATCCCGCGTGCGGCGGCACCGCATGGGCCACATTAAGCTCGCCACCCCGGTCACCCACGTCTGGTACCTCAAAGGCATTCCCAGCTACATCAGCATCCTGCTGGATATGCCGCTGCGCGATGTCGAGCAGGTGGTGTATTTCAATGCCTACGTCGTGCTGGATCCTGGCAACGCCGGCAACCTGAGCTACAAGCAGCTGCTCACCGAAGAGCAGTGGGTCGAGCTCGAAGACCAACTCTACAGCGAAGGATCCCAGCTCGAGGGCATCGAGGTCGGCATTGGCGCCGAGGCCATCCAGCGGTTGCTCTCGGAAGTCCAGCTCGAGCAGGAAGCCGAGAACCTGCGCGAGGAAATCGCGGGGGCCAAAGGCCAAAAGCGCGCCAAGCTCATCAAGCGGCTGCGCGTCATCGATAACTTCATTGCCACCGGATCGCGGCCCGAGTGGATGGTGCTGACGCGCCTGCCGGTCATCCCGCCCGATCTGCGGCCCATGGTCCAGCTCGATGGCGGCCGCTTTGCCACCTCGGACCTCAACGATCTCTACCGACGCGCGATCAACCGCAACAATCGCTTGGCGCGCCTGCAGGAGATCCTGGCCCCCGAGATCATCGTGCGCAACGAAAAGCGCATGCTGCAGGAGGCCGTGGATGCCCTGATCGACAACGGCCGGCGCGGGCGCACTGTGGTGGGCTCCAACAACCGCCCGCTCAAATCCCTCTCCGACATCATCGAGGGCAAGCAGGGGCGCTTCCGGCAGAACCTGCTGGGCAAGCGTGTGGACTACTCCGGCCGCTCGGTGATTGTGGTAGGGCCCAAGCTCAAGATCTACCAGTGCGGCCTGCCGCGCGAGATGGCCATCGAGCTGTTCCAGCCCTTTGTCATCCACCGCCTGATCCGCTCCGGCATTGTCAACAACATCAAGGCGGCCAAACGGCTGGTGCAGCGCGGCGATGCCAGCATTTGGGAAGCGCTGGAAGAAGTCATTCAGGGCCATCCCATCTTGCTCAACCGGGCGCCGACGCTGCACCGCTTGGGCATTCAGGCCTTTGAGCCCATTCTGGTCGAGGGGCGCGCCATCCAGCTCCATCCGCTGGTGTGCCCGGCCTTCAACGCCGACTTTGACGGCGACCAAATGGCAGTGCACGTGCCGCTGTCGCTGGAGGCGCAATCGGAGGCGCGCCTGCTGATGATGTCAAGCTACAACATCCTGTCCCCGGCGACCGGCGATCCCATTGTGACGCCCTCCCAGGATATGGTTTTGGGCTGCTATTACCTCACCGCCGACGATCCCCAAGCCAACACCGATCCCGCGAGCGCGCGTTACTTTGCCAATCTCGACAACGCGATCGCCGCCTACGAGCAAGGCATTGTCGGCCTCCACGACTGGGTCTGGGTGCGCTACAACGGGCCGGTCAACTCCGAAGACGACGAGAGCGAGCCCCTAGAACAACGCACCCTGGGTGATGGCACCACCCTCAAGCGCTACCGCATGCGCCAAGTGCGCGAATCCACCACGGGCGAGCAGCTGTCCCAATACATCTACACCACCATCGGGCGCGCTATCTACAACCGAACCATTCAATCGGCGCTGGTGGACGCCTAGCGTGATCGCCAGCTGCCCGGCTACCCCATTTCCCGACATTTGCCCTGCGAGCGCAACCATGAGCCAAGAGCAAGCCCCGATTTTTTTCAACCGCAAGGTCGATAAAGGCCAGCTCAAGCACCTGATCGGCTGGGCGTTCGCCCACTACGGCAGCGCACGCTGCGCCGCCATGGCAGACGAGCTCAAAGACATGGGCTTTTGGTACGCCACCAAAGCGGGCGTCTCGCTCAGCATCGACGATCTGGAGGTCCCCTCGGCCAAGCGGCAGATGCTGGAAGCCGCTGAAGAGGAGATCGACACAACCCAGGATCGCTACCGGCGCGGGCAGATCACCGAGGTGGAGCGCTTCCAGAGCGTAATCGACACCTGGAACAGCACCTCGGAGGCCCTCAAGGACGAAGTCGTTCGCAACTTCGAAGACAGCGATCCGCTCAACTCGGTCTACATGATGTCCCAGAGCGGCGCGCGCGGCAGCATGGCCCAAGTACGCCAGCTGGTGGGCATGCGCGGCCTCATGGCCGATCCCCAGGGCGAGATCATCGACCTCCCCATCAAGACCAACTTTCGCGAGGGGCTAACGGTCACCGACTACATCATCTCGGCCTACGGCGCGCGCAAGGGCCTGGTGGATACGGCCCTGCGAACCGCTGACTCCGGCTACCTGACGCGACGCCTGGTGGATGTTTCCCAGGATGTCATCATCCGCGAGCTCGACTGCGGCACCCAGCGCGGCATTCCGCTGAGCAGCATGAGCGATGGCGAGCAGACCCTGATCCCGCTATCGGATCGCTTGTTCGGGCGCATCTTGGCCCAGGATGTCACCCACCCCGAAACGGGCGAGACCCTCGCCCAGCGCAACCAGAGCCTGGATGAGGCGCTAGCCAAGCACATTGCCGAGCTGCACGATGAGGTGGTGGTGCGCTCGCCGCTGACCTGCGAAGCAACCCGCTCGGTTTGCCAGCACTGCTACGGCTGGAATTTGGCCCACCGCCACACGGTCGATTTGGGCGAAGCTGTGGGCATCATCGCCGCGCAATCCATTGGCGAGCCCGGCACCCAGCTCACCATGCGCACCTTCCATACCGGCGGCGCCCACACCGGCGAGGTGGCCCAACAGGTGCGGGCGCAATCGGAAGGGACGGTGCATTTCGAGCAAGGCCTGCGCACGCGCCAAGTCCGAACCGAGCGCGGCGACCAGCGCGAGCAGCTGGAGGTTGCCGGCGAGCTAACGCTGCACCCCAGTACCGGCGGCCAGCCCCAGACCGTTGCGCTCACGCCCGGCTCGCAGCTGCTGGTTCGCGACGGCGAAGCCGTCAAAGCCGGCCAGCTGCTGGCTGAAATTGCCACTGGCAAGCAGCAGCAATCCACCGAGCGCGCCGTTAAAGACGTCTCCGCCGATCTGGCTGGCGAAGCCATCTTCGATGGCTTGATGCCCGAGGAAAAAAACGACCGCCAGGGCAACATTACCCGCGTCGCCCAACGCGGCGGCCTGATTTGGGTGCTCTCGGGCGAGGTCTACAACCTGCTGCCTGGGGCCGAGCCCACGGTCCAAAACGGCGATTGGGTGGAGCCGGACTCGGTGCTGGCCGAGACCCGAGTGTCCTCGGCCGCCGGCGGCGTCGTTCGGCTCAGGGACAGCGAGCAGAGCCGGCAGGACATCGAGATCCTGACGGCATCGCTGCAGCTGGATCGGGCTCGGGTGAGCCGCGATCGCAGCGGCAGCAGCGAACAGTACCTCATCCGCACTGCGGACGAGCGCACGTTTGCCCTCAAAGCGGCGCCCGGGACCAAAATCCAACACAATCAAGCCGTCGCTGAGCTGGTGGACGAGCGCTACCAAACGGCCACCGGCGGCATCGTCAAGTACGCCGACCTCGAGGTCGACAAGCGCGGCAAAGCCAAGCAGGGCTACGAGGTTACCCAGGGCGGCACGCTGCTCTGGATTCCCGAGGAATGCCACGAAGTCAACAAAGACCTCTCGCTGCTGCTGGTGGAGCACGGGCAATACGTCGAAGCCGGCACCGAGATCGTCAAAGACATCTTCTGCCAGTCCTCGGGCGTTGTGGAGGTCGTGCAGAAAAACGACATCCTGCGCGAGATCGCCATCAAGCCGGGCGAGCTCCACCTGAGCGAAGAAGAACCGGCCGTCAAGCAGCAGCTGGTCAACCCCGACACAGAGGTTTTACCGGGGGTCGAGGTCTCAGAGCTGCGCTACGCCGAGTCCCTGCAAAGCCCCCAGGGTAAGGCCCTGCTGTTGCGGCCGGCGATCGAGTACCGCATCCCCGAGGACCCGGAGCTGCCCTCGCAGCGATCGCTCAACCAGCGCAACAACCCACCCATCGGGCTCAAGGCCACCCAGCGCGTGCTGTATAAAGACGGCGAGCGCGTCAAATCGGTCGATGGCGTCGATTTGGTCCGCACGCAGCTGGTGCTCGATGTCGGCGAGGCCGACGGGCAGTCCCATACCTGGGTGGATGTCGAGCTGGTCGATAGCGACGACGGCAGCGAGTTGCTGCAGCTGGTGGTACTGGAGCCACTGGCGGTGCGCCGCAACAGCGATGACGACCCGCTGGGCGGAAACGCCCAAACGACGATCGCGGTGCAGGACGGCGATGAGATTGAGGCCGGTGCCGTGGTGGCCCGCACCGAAATCCGGTGCTTGGACACCGGCGAGGTGCGCGGCATCCGCGAGGGCCTCGAGGCCGTTCGGCGCATCCTGATCGTGCGCGAGGCCGATCGCGCCACGGTCACCTATCAAGGGCAAGCCCAAGTGGCGGCTGGCGATCGGGTCGTTGCGGGCGACTCGCTGGCCTCGGACGCAACTGCCCCCGACTCCGGCCGGGTGGTATCAGTCGAGGACGGCACGATTGCGCTGCGACTGGGCCGCCCCTACCGCGTCTCGCAGGGGGCCGTGCTCCACGTCACCGATGGCGGGTTGGTCCAGCGCGGCGACAACCTCGTGTTGCTGATCTTCGAGCGCGCCAAAACCGGCGACATCATTCAGGGGCTACCGCGCATTGAGGAGCTGCTCGAAGCCCGCAAGCCCCGAGAAGCCTGCGTGTTGGCCCGGCGGCCGGGAACCGCCCAGGTGAGCTACCGCGAAGATGACACCGCCGAGGTCAAAATCGTCGAGGCGGATGGCACGGTCAGCGACTACCCCATCGCCCCGGGGCAAAACGTACTCGTTGCGGACGGTCAGGCCGTGGGCATGGCCCAAGCCCTGACCGATGGCGCAGCTAACCCGCACGAGTTGCTCGATATTTTCTTCGAGCTCTACAAAGATGAGATCGGCACCTACGAAGCCGCGCTCTACGCGCTGCGTCGGGCCCAGCAGTTCATCGTCGATGAGGTGCAGTCGGTGTATCAGTCCCAGGGCATCGACATCGCCGACAAGCACATCGAGATCGTCGTGCGCCAGATGAGCTCCAAGGCGCGCATCGACGATGGCGGCGATACGACCATGCTGCCGGGCGAGCTGCTGGAAGTGCGCCAGATCGAGCAGGTCAACGAGGCCATGGCCATCACCGGCGGGGCCCCTGCCCGCTACACGCCCGTGCTGTTGGGCATTACCAAAGCCTCGCTCAATACGGACAGCTTCATCAGCGCCGCCAGCTTCCAAGAGACAACCCGCGTGCTGACCGAAGCGGCCATCGAGGGCCGCTCCGACTGGCTGCGCGGCCTGAAAGAAAACGTCATCATCGGTCGCTTGATCCCGGCCGGTACGGGCTTTAGCGCCCACCAGGATGCCATCACTCAGGCCGGCGAGCCCGACGGGGCTGCCGCCGGTAACGGGGCAACGGCAGCATCCGCCGAGGCCTCCGAGGGCAACGGCCTGGAAGGAAGCGCCGAGGCTGGCAACTGGAGCGAGGAGGTAGTCCTCGACGATCGCACCGCCCGCGCTTACAGCCTCGAGGATCGGCCGGATTACACCACCGACAGCGGCGACGTGCTGCCCATCCTGGATGACGAAAGCAGCGAGGGCGAGCAAGCCGACAACGGGGATACCGAGGCCTAAGCGGGCTCGCTCGGACTGCCGCGTGAGGGGGCACTGCTGGCGTGCCCCCTGCTTGCCGCTGGGGAGGCTGGGGAGTGGCGCTCACCGCGATTTAGACTGGATGCAGGGCAACTGAGGCGCGCAGGGATGACCGAAACGGATTCTGCCGGCGATCGGCACGCTAGCTCGGCGATCGAGCCCGCTTCCCCCGCCAGTAGCGGCTCCCCCCTGCAACCGCACGTCCACAGCGAGGAGTCGCTGCGGCGGATCGTCAATCGGCTCTCGCGCATCGAAGGGCACGTGCGCGGGGTCAAAACCATGGTCAACGAGAGCCGTCCGTGCCCGGAAGTGCTCATGCAAATTGCCGCCGTTCGGGGCGCGCTGGATCGGGTGGCTCGCATGGTGCTCGACGAACACCTGAGCGAGTGCATCGGGCGGGCCTCCCAAGAAGGCAACATCGAAGCCGAAGTAGAAGAGCTCAAGGCGGCGCTCGATCGCTTTTTGCACTAGGCGAGCGCCCGGGGTTCACCCGTCCCGGCAGGTTCGGGAAACTGCACTTTTGGGGCGCTTCGGGCAGCGGTCAGCATGGAAGGTAGCACTCGGGCAGTCGCAATCGCGCTGGCTGCATGCGGGTCTGTAGCACAGGCAATGACGACAGGAGGCAGTGCGCTATGGGCAAGATCGTCGGCATCGACTTGGGAACGACCAACTCTTGCGTTGCGGTCATGGAGGGTGGCAAGCCCACCGTCATCTCCAACGCGGAAGGCTTTCGGACGACGCCATCGGTTCTGGCCTACTCCAAAAACGGCGATCGGCTCGTGGGCCAGATTGCCAAGCGTCAGGGCGTAATGAACCCTGAAAACACCTTTTATTCGGTCAAGCGCTTCATCGGGCGCAAGTACGACGAGGTCGGTGACGAAGTTGACGAAGTTTCTTACGAAGTCAACCGCGATAACAACGGCAACGTCAAGATCCAGTGCCCGCAGCAGGACAAGCAGTTTGCGCCCGAAGAAGTTTCGGCGCAGGTGCTGCGCAAGCTGGTTGAAGATGCCAGCCGCTACCTAGGCGAGGACGTAACGGAAGCCGTCATCACCGTTCCGGCTTACTTCAACGATTCGCAGCGCCAGGCGACCCAAGACGCCGGCCGGATTGCCGGCTTGGATGTCAAGCGCATCATCAACGAGCCCACGGCTGCCTCGCTCGCCTACGGCCTGGACAAAAAAGAAAATGAGACCATTCTGGTCTTCGATTTGGGCGGCGGCACCTTTGATGTCTCCATCCTGGAGGTCGGCGACGGCGTATTCGAGGTCCTAGCGACCTCCGGCGACACCCACCTGGGCGGCGATAACTTCGACAAAAAGATTGTCGACTACATTGCCGACGAGTTCAAAAATAACGAAGGTATCGATCTGCGTCAGGACAAACAGGCCCTGCAGCGCTTAACCGAAGCCGCCGAAAAAGCTAAGGTTGAGCTCTCCAGCGTCTCGCAAAGCGAGATCAACCTGCCTTTTATTACGGCAACCCAAGACGGGCCCAAGCACCTGGAGATGACTCTGACCCGGGCCAAGTTTGAAGAGTTGTGCTCCGATCTGATCGACCGTTGCAAGAAACCGGTCGAGAACGCCCTGCGCGATGCCAAGGTCGATAAAAACTCGGTCGATGAGGTTGTATTGGTCGGCGGCTCGACGCGCATCCCGGCCATTCAGGAGCTGGTCAAGCAAACCATCGGCAAAGATCCCCACCAAGGCGTCAACCCCGACGAAGTCGTGTCGGTGGGCGCCGCCATCCAAGCTGGCGTGTTGGGCGGCGAGGTCAAAGACATCCTGCTGCTGGATGTGACGCCGCTCTCGCTCGGCGTCGAGACGTTAGGCGGCGTCATGACCGCCATGATTCCGCGCAACACGACCATTCCCACCAAAAAGACCGAGACCTTCTCAACGGCGGTGGACAATCAGACCAACGTCGAGATTCACGTCCTGCAGGGCGAGCGCGAAATGGCCCAAGACAACAAGAGCTTGGGAACCTTCCGCCTGGATGGCATCCCCGCAGCCCCGCGCGGCGTGCCCCAAATCGAAGTTACCTTTGACATCGATGCCAACGGCATGCTGAACGTTAGCGCCAAAGACAAGGGCAGCGGCAAAGAGCAGTCCATCACCATCACTGGGGCTTCGACCCTCTCCGAAGATGAAGTCAACCGCATGGTCCACGAGGCTGAGGAAAACGCCGAGGCCGACAAGGAGCGCCGCGAGCGCATCGAGCGCAAGAACCAAGCCGACTCGCTGGTCTACCAAGCTGAGAAGCAGCTTAGCGACCTGGGCGAGAGCATCTCTCAAGAAGAAAAAGACAAAGCCCAGAAGCAGGTTGATGACCTCAAAGAGGCTGTCTCGCAAGAGGACGACGATCGCATCCAATCGCTGATGCCCGAGCTGCAGCAAACGCTCTACAGCATCAGCAGCCAGGTCTATCAGTCCGCTAGCGGTGATGATTCTGGCGAAGCCGATGCGGCGCAAGGCGCTGCCGCTGGCGCCAGCAGCAGTGACCAATCCGGTGGTGGCGACGACGTCATCGACGCCGAGTTCTCCGAGTCCGAGAACAAGTAGCGTCCGCTCGGGGGCCAGCCGCTCCCCCCAATAAGGCCCTCAAACACCAGCGAGCCCGCAAGCGGGCTCGCTGGTTGTTGGGATGCGGTTGGTGCAGCTGCAGCAAGCGGGCAACGGGGATCGAACCCGCGTCATCAGCTTGGAAGGCTGAGGTTTTACCACTAAACTATGCCCGCCGGCATTGAGGTGGCTCTCAAGGTAACACAACCGCCTGCGGCAGGAGCGTCAGTCGGCGGCTGGCCGGGATTGCAGGAACGTTTGTACCGAACCGCTGGGCTCGAGAACCAAGCGCAGTTGCGGCTTTCCCTCGCCTGCCAGCGCGGAAACAAACGGGCCTTGGGGCAGCAGCCCGTTGGCCTGGGCTAGGTGGCGGCGAGCGGCGCGACCGAGCGGAATGGCGCGCGCGAGCGAGCCATCGGGGGCGAGGACCAGGCGGTACTCCAGGGCTTGCGCGAGCTGCTCGGGCGGCTCCCAACGCTGTTGGAAGTACTGCTGCACCTGCTCCAGCTGGCGCTCGGCAGGCGGTTGGGGATCGCGCTGCTTGGCAGCAGCAAGGGGCGCTGGCGACGGCTCAGGCTCAGTCGCTGGCTTGCTTGCATCCTCGTCCGGCGCCGGTTGAGGGGGTAGGCTGGGCGCTCGGGCCGTCAGCTCTTGCCGGTTTTGTAGGGTCCGGTCCTCTAGGGTGGGGACCGTGGCTGGGTCGCGCGGGGGATTGGGGCGAGGCATTGCGGCCTCGGTCTTGCCGCCCGCATCGTCCGAGTGATCGCCGCTAGCGGCATCTGGGCCAGGCTCGGCTGCTGGCACCGGTTCACTTGCGCGATCGGCAGAGGAAGGGGGCGCGATCGCGGTGGTCGATCGCGGGCTGGGGGACTGAGACGGTGGGGAGGGCTCAGCCTCAGCCGGCGGCGAGGCTAGCGAGGACTGGTTGGGGCGAGGGGGCTCGGGCGGCGAGTCGGCTGCCTGGGCAGCCCGATTGGCGCGCTCGGGCAAGGCAGGGATGGGCACTTGCGGGGGCTCGAGCGGCGGCGCCGAGCGCTGTGGCGGTGGCGGCATGCTCGGTTGGGACGGCACGAGCGGGAACGGGAGGATTTGCTCGATGCGCTCGCCCCAGGATTGGGGCGGTCCTGGCGGCGGTTGCAGCGTGGCGGCCTGGTTTGGGGAAGCGGATGGGGCCTCAGGAGCGGCAGGCGGTTCCGGCCCGCTATCGGCAGGGGTGGGGAGGCTGGCAATCCCATCCCGCTCGCGCTCGGGTTGTGGCGGCGAGCGACTCCCATCGCGAGTTCCATCGGGGGCGTTGGCCGAGGGGGCCAGATAGCTTGCAGCTGTGGCAGCCCCGATTCCGAGCAACACCAGGCTACCGGCAGCAAGCGCGCGCGGGCGCTGCTGCCTGCTCTGCCCGACGATCGCGGCATTGCCGGCTTGCAGGACTTGCGCCAAATCGGTCAGTTGCGCGGCGCTTAGGGGGATGGGCGCGCTCGGCCCCTCGCTGACGCCGCTGCCCAGTGCCAGTTCGTAGGTCTCGCGATCACGCGCCCGCAGTTGCGGTTGCTGGCCGATCTGCGCCTGGGCCGGCAACTCGCGCTTGCCTTCAGCGGCCATTAACGCTTGGTAGAGCAACTCGAGTTGGGCCCGGTCGCCGCGCACGACCGTCGCGCTGTCTTGGCCGGGCTGGAGCCAGCGCAGCTCGAACCACAGCGCGCGCCAGGCAGAGCGGGCGCGCCCCCACCAGCGGCGCGATGGCTGGCCGGCAATCGCGAGCGTGCAGCTCGGACTCGTGTAGTGCCAGCAGGCATCCCGACCGGCGCTCATGCGTAAACCGAAAGGGGTACCCCTGCTAGCTTAGCGCGTCCTCGCCAGTAGGATGGGCGATGGTGACGCCCTGCCCCCCTTCCTCAGGCGGTGCTAGCTCGAACTGCGCGATCTGCGGATGCTCTGCTAGAAACGCGTGCACGCCCTGGCGCAACCGGCCCGTGCCTTTACCGTGCACGATCCGCAGCGGGCCGGGATGCTGGGCAATAGCGGTCTCGAGTTGGGCTCGGGCATCGGCGATGCGGCTGCCGCGCAGATCCAGCGTCAGGGGGGCAAGCCCCTCGGCTGCCGGGGATGGGGGATTCGGGGGCGGCGCGGCTGCCTTGCGGCCGTCGAGGGATTCGATGTCGCTTAGCGGGACCTGCATTTTCATCAGCCCAAAGCGCACGGTCACCGTGTTCCCTTGGGCCGGATCGCTCAGGATCTTGGCGGTGCGATCGAGGCGCGGGATGCGCACGCGATCGCCGGCTTGCGGGCGGTAGTCGCCGGGTTGGACGGCATCGGCCGGCGCCTGGGCTCGATGCCGCTCGGCGATAGCATCGACAGCCTGAGTAGCTTTTTGCACGTCGCGCCCGGTTTTACTGCCCTGTTGCAACTCGCGAACGACCTGGGCGATTTCGGCTTTGGCTGCTTCAACGGCCTCGTCGATTTCGCGCTCGCGGGCTTGTTGTAGCGCCTGCTCGCGCGCTCGCAGGGCTGCCGCCCGCTCGCTCATCTCCCCATACAGCTGCTCGGCGTGCGCGAGCACCTCGCTGGCCTCCTGGGCTTGGCGCTCTTGCTGCTTGCGCTGTGCTTCCAGACCGGCAATGGTGCGATCGATGGCTTGCGATCCCCCAGCAAGCTGCTGCTGCGCCTGCTCCAAAATCTCGGGGGCCAAACCCAGGCGCTGGGCGATGGTCAGGGCATTGGAGCGCCCGGGAATGCCCCAGAGCAAGCGGTACGTGGGGGCGAGCGTGCTGCCATCGAACTCGACCGAGGCATTTTCGAAGCGCTCGTCTTGGTATTTAAGCGCCTTGAGCTCGCCGTAGTGCGTTGTGGCCATCGCCAGCCGCACCCGATCGGCGAGGTAGCGCAGCAGCGCGGCAGCCAAGGCGCTGCCTTCGCTGGGATCGGTACCGGCTCCGATTTCATCCAGCAGCACCAGGGCCGGCAGCGGCGCCTCACGGCCTCGCCCGCACTCGGGCAGGGCATCCAGAATGCGGACGATGCGGCGGATGTGGCTGGAGAAAGTCGATAGATTCTGCGATAGGGACTGCTCATCGCCAATGTCGGCCAACACGCGCTCGAACCAAGGCAGCACCACCGGTTCTTGGGCGGGAACGAACAGCCCCGCTTTGGCCATCAGGGCCACCAGGCCGAGGGTTTTGAGCGCCACCGTTTTACCGCCGGTATTGGGGCCGGTGATGGCGACAGCGCGCACGGCCGGCCGAATCTCAATATCGATGGGGACCACCGCCGGCCCCTGCTCGCGGTGGGCCTGCCAGACCAAAAGCGGATGGCGCAGGCCGCGCAGCACGATCGCATCTTGGGCGCTGGCATCGCTCAGCTGCGGGGGCGTGGCAGCCAGCCAGTCGCTGTAATGGGCGCGGGCCGTGGCCAGATCCAGCTCGGTTGCGGCTTCCAGGACAGCGTCAAAATCGGGTTTGACTGCTGCGATCTGTTGGCCGAGATGGCGCAAGATGCGCTCCTGTTCGGCCCGCTCTTGGCGGCGGTACTGCCGCTGCTGGTTGCCCAACCCCACCACGGCCTGGGGCTCGAGATAAAGCGTGGCCCCCGTGTTGGAGGTATCGTGAACGATACCGGCAATGGCCCCTTGGCAGTCGGCCTTGACGGGAATGACCGGGCGATCGCCACGCTCGGTCACGATGGAGTCCTGGATGTCGCTGCGGTGCTGTTGCAGGATCTGCTGCAGCGTGCGCTCGATGCGCTCGCGCAGTGCTGCGATCTGCGCTCGCAGCTCGCTGAGGCGATCGCTGGCCCGATCGGCGACGCGCCCGTCCTCATCAATGCAGTGGCGGATCGTGCGCTCGAGCTCGGGGTGGGTGCGCAGCTGCGCCACGACCTCGGCAATGGCAGGCACGGTGCCGGCCTCGAGCGATTCGATCATCCGGCGCAACCGCCGTACTCCCGCCAGGGTCGTGGCCACATCGAGCGGTTCTTGGGGCGCCAGCAGGCTGCCTTTACGGGCGCGCTCGAGGGTATCGCCCACCGCCTCGATGCCGGCAAACGACCATTGCGCCTCGGTCAGCTGTGCCTCTAGCGTCCGAATGTCTTGGGTCTGGGCGAGCAAGCGCTCGCTTTGAGCGCGCGCCTGGGGCGGTTGCAGCTGGCGCGCCGCCCCCGCCCCTAACTCGGTTGCCGCAAACGCGGCCAGCTGCTGGCACAAACGCGGCCACTCCAGCAGCGCCAAGCTTTCGTCTCGGATCAAGGCATCTCCGGTTGCAGCGCGCAGTCTCGCGATCGATGGTAGGGCTGGCTGCCAGGCGTCGCATCGCTAGCAGATGGTTTTGAGGCGCGCGCTAGCCGCTGCTATGATTGGGGATAGCTTTGCAATGGGGTGTAGCCAAGCGGCAAGGCAGCGGATTTTGGTTCCGCGATCCTAGGTTCGAATCCTAGCACCCCAGTTTCTTGAGGGCGGCGGGTTGAAAGCCTGCCGCTTTTTGCATTGAACGGCTTGCCATGACCGGCCCGGATTTGCTCGCGCTCGATTTTGACGGCGTTTTGTGCGATGGCTTGCCCGAGCAGTTCCAGACAGCCTGGCAAGCCTACTGCAGCCTCTGGCAGCCGCGCGAGGCAACGCCGCCTCAGGCGCTGGCATCACAGTTCGACCGCCTGCGGCCCATAGTGGCGGTGGGTTGGGAAATGCCGGTTTTGCTAGCGGCCCTGCAGGCCGGCGTGCCGGAAGCCCGGATCTGGCAGGATTGGCTGGGCGTGGCGCACAAGGTCATGGCGGCGCAGCAGCTGGAGGGGGCTATAGTGGCGCGGGTGCTGGATGCCGTCCGCGACGAGCAGATCGCCACCGATCCGGCAGCTTGGCTGGACCAGCACCGCTTCTATCCGGGCGTTGTCGGCCGCTTGCAGGCCCTGCTGGCGGCACCGGGGCTGACCGTGCTGGTGGTGACCACCAAAGAAGAGCGCTTCGCCCGCCGCTTACTGCAACAGGCCGGCGTCTCATTCCCGGCTGGCGCGATTTGGGGCAAGGAATGCCAGCAACCCAAAACCGAAACGCTGCGGCAGCTGCTGGCCCAGCACCAGCCAGCCGCCCTCTGGTTCGTTGAGGATCGCCTAGAGACGCTGCAGTCGGTGCAGCAGCAGTTGGATGCCCCCAACTTGCGCTTGTTTTTGGCCCAGTGGGGGTACAACACCGAGCGCGCGCGCGCGCAAGCCCAGGCCGAACCTGGCATCCAGCCGCTCTCGCTCGAGTGCTTCCTCGCCGATTGCGCCCACTGGCTGCCGGCGCACTAGCTGCCCTC
This sequence comes from Cyanobacteria bacterium QS_8_64_29, assembly GCA_003022125.1. Lineage (NCBI taxonomy): Bacteria > Bacillati > Cyanobacteriota > Cyanobacteria bacterium QS_8_64_29. Next base: position 34,980 of record PXQH01000049.1, read on the forward strand.
AAGGCGCTTGAGCTAGACTTAGGGCCGTCTCGCGCGCCCATCGCGCCGCTGCAGCAGCCGGCAAGATTCGGAATCCCCAGCCATGACCGTCGGACAGGCCCAGCGACTCGATGGTAAAGCGCTGGCACAGCAGCTGCAGCAGGCGCTGCAAGCGCGCATTGGGACGCTGCGCGATCGCATCGGACGGCCCCCTGGTTTGGCCGTTTTGATGGTGGGCGACGATCCCGCCAGCGCCGTCTACGTCCGCAACAAAGAGCGCGCCTGCGAGCGCCTGGGCATTGCCTCCTTCGGCCGGCATTTCCCGGCAGACACTTCGCAGCAGGCCCTCGAGCGCGCCATTGACGGGCTCAACCAGAACGAGCGCGTCGATGGCATCTTGCTGCAACTGCCGCTGCCCCCCAGCCTGGATGCCTCGGCGCTGCTCTATCGGGTCTATCCCAGCAAAGATGTCGACGGCTTGCACGAGGCCAATTTGGGGCGGTTGGTGCGCGGCGAACCCGGCCTACGTAGCTGCACGCCAGCCGGCGTGATGCGGCTGATGCAGGCCTACGGCCTCGAGCTCAGCGGCAAGCGGGCGCTCATTTTGGGGCGCAGCCTGCTGGTGGGCAAACCGCTGGCCCTAATGCTGCTGGCGGCGAACGCAACGCCCGCGATCGCGCACTCGCGCACGCCGCGCGCCCATACCCTCGAGCTGGCGCGCAACGCCGACATTTTGATCTCGGCCATGGGGCAACCCCGCGCGGTTGGGGCCGAGATGGTCAAACCCGGGGCCGTGGCGATCGATGTGGGCATCAGCCGCCAGACGGACGAGACTGGCCAGTCGCGGCTGGTGGGCGATCTGGACTTTGAGGCGGTTGCCGGCATTGCGCAGGCCATTACGCCAGTCCCGGGCGGGGTGGGCCCCATGACGGTCACCATGCTGCTGCACAACACAGTGGCCAGCTACTGCCACCGTTGCCTGGGGGCTGAGGACGCTTTGATGGCGGAGCGATCTGCTTGAGGTGGGGACTGCATGGTAGCTGTAAGGCGATCGCCAGCGCGTGGTAGATTCAAACCATCGGCGCTCGCTTGCAGCCGGTCTAGGCGCAGCAGGGCGCCAGCGGACGGCAACGAGGCACGGCCATGATGGAGGGATCGGCGGCACCTGCCAACACGGCGGCATTCGATCTGGACGCTTATTTGGCAGCGCGCCAGGCGGCGGTCGAGCGAGCGCTGGCCCAGGCGCTAACTGGCGACGATCCGCAGCAGATCTACGAGGCCATGCGCTACTCGCTGCTGGCGGGGGGCAAGCGCCTTCGTCCCATCCTCTGCCTGGCAAGCTGCGAGCTCGTGGGCGGCAGCACCGAGACGGCCATGCCGACGGCTTGCGCCCTGGAGATGATCCATACCATGTCGCTGATCCACGACGATCTGCCCGCCATGGATGACGACGACTACCGCCGGGGCCAGCTCACCAACCACAAGCGCTACGGCGAAGATACGGCGATCCTGGCAGGCGATGGCTTGCTAGCCCACGCCTTCGAGGCGATCGCCGAAGGCTCCCAGGACGTGCCGCCTTCGCGCGTGGTGCGCGTGGTGGCCCGGGTGGGTCGTGCTGTCGGCGCTACCGGAATCGTGGGCGGCCAGGCAGCCGATCTGGCGGCCGAGGGCAGCGCGCAGGCCGATCTCGATACCCTGCACTACATCCACACCCGCAAGACCGGGGCGCTACTGGAGGCCTGCGTCACCTCAGGCGGCATCCTGGGGGGCGCGCAGGACAGCGACCTGGAGCGGCTGTCCCGCTATGCCTACAACATCGGCTTGGCTTTCCAGGTAATCGATGACATCCTCGATGTCACCGCCGATGGGACAGTCCTAGGCAAAACCGCCGGCAAGGATGCGGCCGCTGCGAAGGCAACTTATCCCAGTTTCTGGGGCATCGAGCGTTCGCGCGACTACGCCAGCCAGCTGATCGAGGGCGCCATTGCGGCGCTGTCAGGCTACGGCGAGCGAGCCGATCCGCTGCGCGGCATTGCCCGCTGGATCCTGACCCGCCAGAACTGAAGCGTTGGCGCGCGCAACCCCCATACCCGCGAGCGTGCCATGCACAATTTGGGCCAAATTCTGGAGAACGAGATCCTGCTGGTGGCACTGCTGGCCGGCGCGATCGCCCAGGGGCTCAAGATGGGGCTGGAGCTGGTTCAAAACGGCGAGTTCAACCTGCGCTACCTGCTCACAACCGGTGGCATGCCCAGCTCCCATTCGGCACTAGTGGCGGCGCTGGCAACCAACGTCGGGCAGGTTGTGGGCTGGGGCAGCGCCGAGTTTGCCATTGCCAGCTTATTTGCCGTCATTGTCATGTTCGATGCAGCTGGCGTGCGCCAGGCAGCCGGCAAGCAAGCCCGAGTCCTAAACCAGCTGATCGATCACCTGTTTGACGAGCGCGAGCCGCTCGGCGATCCCCAACTGGACGAGCTGCTGGGGCACACGCCGCTCCAGGTCCTGGTGGGATTTGGGTTGGGCATTGGGGTCTCGCTAGCAGCTGTTCCCACGCTCTAAACTAGGGCCAGCCGTTTGAGGCGAGGGGCCATGCAAGTTGTAGTGGCGGTGAGCTACGGCACTGACGATCCCACTAAAGCCACCCTGGGCATGCTGGCGGCCAAAGCCGCCGCCGATCGCGGGCATGCGGTCACAGTCTGGTTGCAAGGTGAGGGCGTTGCGATCGCCAACCGGCACGTTTACGGCACGATTCAAGGGCTCAACATGCCCGCCATGAAAGATGTGGTGGAGGCGCTTATTGCAGCCGAGACGCCGCTGTGGGTCTGCCAGGCTTGCGCGCAGGGGCGCAACATTACCCCCGACAATTGGGTCTCCACGGCTACCTACAAAGGCATGGGCGACTACGTCAGCGCCGCCCTTGCTGCTGACAAAACCCTCAACTTCTAACTCGGAGCACATTCCATGCCGACTGACGCTGCTTCTGCCACCATCCCCCGCTTTTTGTACGGTACGGCTTGGAAAGAAGAGGCCACCCAGCGCTGCGTCGAAGCCGCTCTAGAAGCCGGATTTCGCGGCATCGATACCGCCAACCAGCGCGTGCACTATTACGAAGCGGGGGTAGGCCAAGCCCTCCAGCAAGCCCCAGTTCCGCGCAGCGACCTTTTCCTGCAGACCAAGTTTACGCCGCGCGGCGGTCAGGACCGCCGGCTGCCTTACGACTCCAACACCCCGCTGGCAACCCAGGTGGCGCAATCGTTTGCCAGCTCGCTGGCGCATTTGGGCACCGACTGGCTCGATTCCTACCTCCTCCACAGTCCGCTGACCCCCGGCACGCTCGGGGGCGATGACTGGGAAGTCTGGGGCGCCATGGAATCGCTGCACGATCGCGGCCAGCTCCGCCATCTGGGCATTAGCAATGCCAACCTTAACCAAGTGCGCACCCTATGCGAGCGGGCGCGCATCAAGCCCAGCTTCGTCCAAAACCGCTGCTTTGCTAAAACCCGCTGGGATCGCGAGGTCCGCACTTACTGCCAGCAGCAGGGCGTTATCTATCAGGGCTTTTCGCTGCTGACGGCGAACGCGCCGGTGCTCAACGACGAGCGCTTGCAAGCCATCGCCGAGCGAACGGGCAAAACGCGCCCCCAGCTCGTGTTCCGGTTCGCGCTGGATGCGGGCATGCTGCCGCTAACCGGGACCACGGACCCGCAGCACATGCGCCAGGACCTACAGGTCCTCGAGTTCGAGCTCGACCCAGCCGATCACGAGCGGATCGAGCAGCTCGCCGTTAGCTAGGTGACTGGCTGGCGAGCCGGGCGAAGGCGTGCTGGCTCGCAATGGGCATGCGCCATCCCGGCCCAAAGGCGCGCTCGGCCACCTTGAGAGTGGGCGGCGCTTGCCGGCGCTTGAACTCCGATTGGGCCATTAGGGCCACCACGCGCTCCACGGCGCCGGCGTCGTAGCCAACCTCGACCAGCTCGGCTGCCGAGCAGCGCTGTTGGATCAACCCGTGGAGGATGCCATCCAGGGTGGGGTAGGCCGGCAGGGTATCTTCGTCTTTTTGATCCGGGCGCAGTTCGGCGCTAGGGGGTTTCTCCAGAACGCGGGCGGGGATACGCTCGCAGGTCGCGGTTTGGTTGCGCCAGCGGCAGAGCGCGTACACCTGGGTTTTGGGGACATCGGCGATCACGGCCAGGCCGCCGCACATGTCGCCGTAGAGCGTGCAGTATCCGACGGCCAACTCGGACTTGTTGCCCGTGGCCAGCAGCAGGTGGCCGAACTTGTTGGCGATCGCCATGAGCAGGTTGCCGCGGATGCGCGACTGCACGTTTTCCTCGGCAGCGCCAAACGCCGTCCCGGCAAACAGCGGCGCCAGCATGCGGTCGTAGGCCTGCATGGTCTCGCCGATGGGAATCTCGCGGCTGTCGATGCCCAAATTTGCTACCAGCGCCCGCGCATCGGCCAGCGAGGCCGCCGAGCTGTAGGGCGATGGCATGAGCACGCCCAGCACGCGCTCCGGTCCCAGCGCCTCGGCGGCCAGCGCGGCCACCAACGCGGAATCGATGCCGCCGCTCAAGCCCAGTACAACGGTGGCGAAGCCGCACTTGCGCGCGTAATCCTGCAGCCCCAACACCAGCGCCGACCAGATTTCGGCGCAGTGCTGTTGCGGCCGAGACGCAGTCGGTCCGGTTGCCCAATCGCGCCGGCCGGCATCGAAGGTCCAGAGGGCGCGGTCCGCGCCAAAGGCGCGCGCGCGCGCTGCCACTTGCCCGCGCCCATCGAGCGCGACACTGGCGCCATCGAAGATGAGATCGTCGTTGCCCCCAACCTGGTTGAGGTAGGCAATGGGAATGCCGTAGCGGCGGGCGCCGTGGGCCAGCATGACCTCGCGCAGCTGGGGTTTGCCGGCACGGTAGGGCGAGGCCGCCAGGTTGACGATCGCATCGGGTTGCTGCGCGGCCAGCTCGGCCAGCGGATCGGTGGGGTAATGGCGCTGCCCCCAAAACTGGGCGTCGTTCCAGAGGTCCTCGCAGATGGTGATGCCGAGGGTGAGGGCGCGATCGCCGTCTTGCAGCGTCAGGCAGTTGCTGCAGCGCCCGGCGGCGAAGTAGCGCTCCTCATCGAACACGTCGTAGCTGGGCAGCAGGCGCTTGTGGAAGTAGCGCTGCGCGCGCCCGCCTTGCAGTAGCGCGATGCTGTTGAACAGCGGATTTTCGCCGCGCTCGGCCGCCTGGGGGTTGCGGACGGGCAGCCCCACCAGCACGGCCAGCTGCGGCGGCAGCGCCTGCGCCAGCTCGTCCCGATGGCGTTCCGCCGCCTCGATAAAATCTGGCTCCAGCAGCAGGTCCCGCGGCGGGTAGCCGCAGAGCGAGAGCTCGGGGGTCAGCAGCAGCTGGGCGCCTGCCGCCACGGCTTGCTCTGCCTCGGCGCGGATCCCGGCGGCGTTGCCACTAAAATTGCCGATGGTGGGATTGAGCTGCGCGATCGCGACCTTCATGCTGAGGCAAACACCATGGATTTATCTTTAATCAGCTCGAAGGCCTCTTCATCGAAGCGGTAGAGGCTGGCCGGCCGCCCGGCCCCGCGCGAGACCTTGAGGCCGGTATCGGTGAGAAAGCCCAACTTGAGCACGCGGGCGCGAAAGTTGGAGTAATCGGCAAAGTTATCGCCCAGAACCGCGGCATAGAACTGGTAGAGCTCGTTGAGCGTGAACGCCTCGGGCAAAACTCGAAACGCCACCGGACTGTACTCGAGCTTGTTGCGCAGGCGCTGGCGGCCGTAGTTCAGGATCTGGTTGTGATCGAAGGCCAGCTGCGGCACCGCATCGGTGGGATACCACGCCACCGGTTCGGGGCGATCGCCGAGCAGGCGGGTATCCTCATAGCGCACCAGCGCAAAGTAGCTCACCGACAGGTGGCGTACCCCAGGGTGGGCCTCCGGATCGCGGGGGTCGCGGCCGGGTTGGCCGAAGGTGTAGAGCTGCTCCAGGTAGAGATTCTCCACCGCGATGGTCTCGGCCAGGATGCGGTGGGCCGCCTCCTCCAGCGACTCGCTTGGGCGCACCAGCGTGCCCGGCAAGCGCCAGTAATGCCGAAACGGCGCGCTCGAGCGCTGCACTAACAGCGCCAGCAGGCGGTTGTGCCGGGTATCGACCGAAAAGATGGCATTGTCGACCCCGACTTTAAAATCGGCCGGCGCGTCGCGCTCGCTCAAGTGGAGGCCACGTTCTGGCATGCGTAGAGTCGGTGGCGGCGGATGTAAGCCTCAACCGGGTCCGCAACGGCCCCGGCCGCCTGCTGCTCGCGGTAGGCGGTCGAGGAAACGGCGGGCACTTGGAAGGGAGCTGCCTCGGGCTGGCCGCCCAAGCGCCGGATGGCCTCGAAATCGTGCGCCGTCATGGGATAGCCCGGGCGCGGGACCACCAACAATCGCACGGCGCGCAACAGCTGCCGGCTGGCGTACCATTGCGGGATTTGGCCCACCAGATCGGAGCCCACAACCAGCGTCAAGGCGGCGCTCGGCCCCCAACGGGCGCGCGCCCGGCAGAGGGTTTCCCAGGTGCGCGGGCTGCTCAGCTCCTGATGCAGGCCCACGTTGGCTTGGGGAATGTTGACACTGGCGATCGCCAGCTGCAGCATGCACGTGCGGTGCTCGATGGCGGTCTGTTGCGGTTTGAATGGGTTGTCCGAGGCCCAGACGGCCACCCAGTCAAAGCGGCGCGCCAACTGCGACAGGATGGCGCCGTGGGCGAGGGTGGGCGGATCGGCGCTCGTGCCGAACAGGGCGATGGCGCGAGCGTTGCCCTCAACCATGCTCTCCGCGCGCCCGGGCAGCGCGATCGAGCTGCTGTAGCGCAGGCGAGATCGCCACCGGCAGCGGGACTGGCGACTGTAGGCGGCGGGCCGAGAGTGGCAGCTGCGCCACCTCACTTCGGACGCGCTGCTGGATGGCCTGGAGCGATTCGGCCGCGCGCGTTCGCTCGCCGCCAGCCATGACGCACTCCAAAAGCGCGCGCTCGCCCGTTTGGGGGGGCTCCTCAGCCGTTCCCAGGCGGTCGGCAGCCGCGCCATCACCATCCCAGCGCCGCAAGATTTGCTTGCGCCCGGCGTGGGTTTCCTTGTCGCTGGATTGCTTGAGGGTGGGTTCGCCGCCGATGTCCACCAGTTTGTAAACGCCATTGACCGGCGATCCCGTCACCAACTGCGTGCCGATGCCGTAGCCGTCAATGGCGGCTTGGGCACGCACCAGCCCCTCGACCTCGTGCTCGTCCAAATCGCCGCTGGCGAAAATGGCGGTCTCGGGGAGCAGCGATCGCACCTGTTGCGAGAGCGCGGCGATATCGCCCGAGTCGATGCGCACGCCGCGCACTTGCATCTGGCCCTGCTGGACCCAGCGGGCCAAGCGGCGGGCGGCTGCCACCGTATCGTAGGTATCGATCAGCAGCGGCGCCTGGGGAAAGTAGCGGTGGAAGGCGGCAAAGGCCTCGTCCTCGCCCCCGCGCAGGGTTCCGATTGCCATCACCAGCGAGTGCGCCATCGTCCCGCTGGGTTGGCGTCCCAATTGCAGGGCGGCCAGAATGTTGGAGGTGGCATCCAACCCGGCCGCTAGCGCCGCGCGGGCCGCCCAGAGCGAGGCCTGGGGGCTGAAGGCGCGCCGCGTGCCAAACTCCAAAAGCCGAGCGCCCTCACCTGCCGCTTCCCGCAGGCGAGCGGCGCGCGTTGCCACTAAGGTTTGGTAATTAATGGCATTGAGCAGGTACGTCTCGGCGAGCTGCGCCTGCCAGAGCGGTGCTTCCACGCGCAGGATGGGCTCGCTGGCACCCACGGGCGTGCCTTCCGGGACGGCCCAGACATCGCCGCTGAAGCTCCCTTCGGCCAGCAGCGACCAGAAGCCCTCGGGGGCGTTCTCGAACAGCCCCGTCGCTTGCAGGGCCTCGATCTGCTGCGGGGAAAACCACCACTGCTGCAGGTAGGCCAGGCCTTGCTCGAGCCCCATGGCAACGAGGTAGCCGCAGTCTGGCGGCAGGTGCCGCGCGAACAGCTCAAAGCTCGCCCGCTGCTGGTGCACCCCCTCGCCTGCGTAGCAGGCGGCCATCGTCAGCTGATAGAGGTCGGTGAGCAGGCTGTAGTCCTGCGGGGCTAGCGTCAGGTCGGCGCTCTCGGGCATGAAGCGGACGGCGGCTTGGGGCCGCACGGAACTGCCCCCAATTATAGTGCTGCTTACCAAAAAGCGCGCTCGCTTTAGAAGGACGCCGCGCTCAGCTCGGTCGTCCTGGCCCCACTGGGCGGGGCGTACAGCTCGCCGGCCCGCTCGAGCGATAGCCGCGAGGTCACTCCCAGCGTCAGCGGCGAGCGCCAACCGCGCTCGAAGCGCTCGGCAGCCGCGCAGCCGATCATGGCGGCGTTGTCCGTGCAGAGGGCCAGCGGCGGAAACAAAACGCGCAACGGCTGGGACTGGGCCGCCGCTTGCAGCTGCTGCCGCAGGCCGCTGTTGGCCGCAACGCCGCCGCCCACTGCGATCGTGCCGATGCCGCAGTCGCGGGCCGCTGCAATGGTGCGCCGCGTCAGGGCCCGCGCTACCGTTGCTTGGAAGCTGGCAGCCAGATCGGCGACCGGGAGCGGCCCTTGCGCTTCGAGTTGCTGCGTTAAGCGCAGCACAGCGGTTTTTAAGCCGCTGAAGCTGCAGTCGTAGGGATGGTAGCCCCCCTGGCGGGCCGAGACTTTGCCCTCTGGGAGATCGAATGCCGCTGGGTTGCCGGTGCGCGCCGCGCGCTCGATGGCCGGTCCGCCCGGATAGCCCAGCCCCAACAGCCGCGCGACCTTGTCGAAGGCCTCACCGACGGCATCGTCGCGGGTCATGCCCAGCAGCTCGTAGCTGCCGCAGTCGCGGACGCGGATCGTGCTGGTGTGCCCGCCCGAGACCAACAGGCAGATGAAGGGGGGCTGCAACTGCGGCTCGCTCAGGTAGTGGGCGCAGATGTGGCCCTCCAAGTGGTGGATGCCCAAAAACGGCTTGTCGTGGAGCACAGCCAGCGTTTTGGCGGCGTTGAGCCCCACCATGAGAGCGCCTGTCAGTCCCGGGGCGCAAGTGACCGCAACGCCGTCGATCGCCGCCCAATCGCAACCTGCTTGGGCGAAGGCGCGTTCGATGCAGGGCGCGATCACGTCCAGGTGCTTTCGGGCGGCTACTTCCGGGACGATGCCCCCATAGGCGCGATGGACCTCAGCTTGGGAGGCAACAATGTTGCTACAAATTTGACGATTTTTAACAATCGCAGCGGCCGTCTCATCGCAGCTCGTCTCAATTGCTAGTATTGTCGCCATTGTTGTTAAGAATCTTGTTGCCGAAACAGCGCCCAACTGCGAGCTTTACTCGGATCGCGCGCGGGCGTTACCATACATTGAGACAGCATCTTAGCGCCTGCCAGTTTGCCCATCGTGTACCGGTAGCGAAGACATACGAACGAGGACTGATCCTATGAAACGACTGCTTGCCTTAGCGTTGGTAGCTGTATTGTGGCTTGGCTTCGTGCCGGCTGCCAGCGCCCAACAACCGCAACAGCAAGGGCAGCTCGTGCGCTGCAGCGAATCGGAGGCTTTTCAAAAGCGCGCCCAGAACTTCCGCAATACCACCGCCGATCCGCAATCGGGTCAAAAGCGCGCCCAGCGCTACTCCCAGGCGTTGTGCGGTCCGGAAGGGTTGCCGCATTTGGTCGTTGACGGCCGCCTGGATCGGGCTGGGGACTTTCTCATTCCCAGCATCCTGTTTCTCTACATTGCCGGCTGGATCGGCTGGGTCGGCCGCGCTTACCTCAACGACATCAAGCAGGACAAAAACCCCGAACAGAAAGAGATCGTCATCGACGTTCCGAGGGCAGCGCGGTTCATGCTGAACGGCTTTGCCTGGCCCGTTGCTGCTGTTAAGGAGTTGCTCTCCGGCCAGCTGACAGCCAAAGAAACCGACATTCCAATCATGCCGCGCTAGCGAGGCGTTCGCGAGCAAGGAGGCGAGTACCATGCAAAATCTAGGTGGCTTTTTCTCAACAGCCCCCGTACTGCTAACGGCCATGATGGCCGTGACGGCCGGGCTGCTAATCGAGTTCAACCGTTTCTTCCCCGACCTGCTTTTCCATCCCATGCCCTAAACGGCAAGCCCCAAAGCCATGCCTGCGCCCGCAACTGCGAACGGTTGCGGGCCTTTTAGCAGCTCAGCCCAGCCCCAAATCCCAGCATCGCGCTCTGGCTGCGGTGGCTCAGCCGCACGGGCAGCAGGACCGGCAGGGCCCCCACCGCCGTTGCCAGGCCATGAGCAGGCCGGCCGCTGTACCGGCCAGGATGGGCGTCATGGCGACTGCGATCGCAAGCTCAGCGTGCGCTGCAGCCAATCCAGCAAGCAAGCGTTGACCCGCTCGGGGCACTCGTCATGGCAGCAGTGGCCGGCTCCCGCAGTGGTTTGAAAGGTTACATCCGCGCGTCGCTCGCTCAACTCGCGGTAGTGGTGGGCGCTACTGATGGGCGTCCACGGATCGGCATCGCCCCAGAGCACCAGCAATGGCGCGCGCACGCGGGGTAGGAGCTCGCTGGGCTTGGGGCCCGGTGGTGCGGCCAAAACGGAAGCAAAAACCTGCTGGGCGCCCGGATAGCAGGCCGGACGGCGGATGAGCTCGACCAGTTCGTCGGTGACAGCGTCGCGATCGCCGTAAACTTGTTGCAGCGTTCGGCGAATGTGCCCGGGCTGCCGGATGCGATCGAACAGCAGCGGCCCCACCAGCGGCGCGTTGGCCAGCCAGCTAAAGCCGCGCATGGCGAGCCCGAGCGGCCAGCTCAGCTCTTCGGGGCGGTGGCTGAGCCCACCAGCACAGTTGATCGGCACGCCCCCCCTGCCACCACGTGTGGCTGGTGGGTCATAACGCTCAGCGCAATCAGTCCGCCGATGGAGTTGCCGACCCAAATCGCCGGCTCCCCTATCTGGGCTTGCCAAAAATCGACCAGCAACTGCTGCCACAGCTCGATGCTGTAGGCGCGCTTGGGCTTGGCCGAGCCACCGAATCCCAACAGGTCGATGGCGTAGGTCCGATAGCCAGCGCGCGCCAGAACCGGCTGGTTCTTGCGCCAATGCTCGCTCGAGGCCCCAAAGCCGTGAACGAGCACCACGGGCGGGCCTTGCCCCCCAACAGTGTAGCGAATGTCGCATCCCTGCCAGCGCCAGCTCGCGGCCATTAGGGCAGGCGTTGTTGCCGGTGCGCTCGCCATCTTGACTGGCTCAGCGGCTCGATAGGGCGCCGCTTCATTCTAGCGGTCGCAACCGCCGGCTTGGGGGCATACGCCAGTTAGCGCGGGCGGTCCACGTCCTATGTCTTAAAATAGCTACAAGCTTGAAGGAAGCAGGCAATTTATGTCAGTTCTGGCGGCGATCGCGGTGCTAGCGCTCCTGATCGTCATTCACGAGTTGGGGCACTTTACGGCCGCGCGCACCCAAGGGATCCGGGTCAGCCGCTTCTCGCTTGGCTTTGGACCGGTGCTCTGGCGGTACCAAGGGGCGCAAACCGAGTACGCTGTGCGCGCGCTGCCGCTGGGCGGCTTTGTCGGCTTCCCAGATGGCGACCCCGACAGTGAGGTCGATCCCAGCGATCCCAACTTAATGAAAAACCGCCCGCTGCTGGATCGCGCCATTGTCATTAGCGCTGGCGTCGTCGCCAATTTTGTCTTTGCCTATTTTTTGTTAGTGGCGCAAGCGAGCGTTGTGGGCATCCCGGAATCGGACTACGAACCGGGCGTTGCCGTCCCCGAGATCGTCGAGCAGCAGCAATCGCCAGCCGCGCAAGCGGGCTTAGAAGCCGGCGATGTCATTGTCTCGGTAGAGTCCCAGCGGCTAGGGGAAGGGCGCGACGCCATCCGAGCGCTGCAAGCGCGCATTCAAGCCTCGCCGCAGGAGCCGCTGGCGCTCACCATCGAGCGCGACGGCCGAACCCGCTCTTTCAGCGTTACCCCGCGCAACGAGGGCGGCGAGGGCAAAATTGGCGTCCTGCTGGCGCCCAACGGCGACGTGCAGCGGCGCTACCCCAGCGGTATTGGGGAAGCCCTCTCAGCCGGGGCCGAGCAGTACCAACGCATCGTCAGCCTGACCGCCGAGGGCTTTCGCGAGCTAGCCGCCAACTTTCGCGAATCGGCCGACCAAGTGGCAGGGCCGATCCGCATCGTCGAGGTGGGCGCCGGCATTGCCGAGTCCGACGCTGGTAGCTTGTTCCGCTTTGCGGCGCTGATCAGCATCAACCTAGGCATCATCAACATCCTGCCGCTGCCGGTGCTGGATGGCGGTCAGCTGGTCTTTCTGGCCCTGGAAGGCATCCGCGGCCGGCCCCTGCCCAGCAAAGTTCAGGAGGGCATCACCCAGACTGGGGTGGTGTTTTTCATCGGCTTGGCCATGTTTTTGATCGTGCGCGATACGGCCAACTTGGCCGTGGTTCAGGATCTGCTCCAAAACGACGGCTAGGCGGTGTCAGCAACGCAGGCCCTGACCGCCAAGCAGCGGCGCGCCCGCGCCATCCTGGCGCGCTTGGCGCAGCGCTATCCCGAGGCGCGCTGCACGCTCGATTACGAAACGCCGGTGCAGCTGCTGGTAGCCACCATGCTTTCGGCCCAATGCACCGACGAGCGCGTCAATCAAGTCACGCCCGAGCTGTTCGCGCGCTACCCTGATGCAGCGGCACTGGCGGCGGCACCGCGCGAAGCGATCGAGGCGGCCATCCGCCCAACCGGGTTCTACCGCAACAAGGCCAAACACATTCAAGCCACCTGCGCGGCGCTGACCGAGCGGTTTGGCGGCCAAGTCCCCAATCACATGGACGAGCTGCTCGCGCTGCCAGGGGTCGCGCGCAAGACCGCCAACGTCGTCTTGGCCAATGCCTACGGCATCCACCAAGGCGTCACGGTCGACACGCACGTCAAGCGCCTCAGCCACCGCCTGGGCCTAACGGAGGGCAACACCCCCACCCAGATCGAGCGCGACCTGATGCGCCTGCTGCCGCAGGCCGAGTGGGAGAACTGGTCCATCCGCTCGATCTACCACGGGCGGGCGGTCTGTCGGGCGCGCCAGCCCCAGTGCCGCGCTTGCCTGCTGGCCTCGCTCTGCCCGGCTGCCGCCCGCTTCGATCCCAGCCTGCCCGAAGCCGGGACTGCGATTGAGGCCGACGATCCGATAGGATGAGCGATCCGCTGGAACGACGGAGGCTGCATGTCGAAAAAGAGCGTCCTCGAGCGCGAGCGCAAGCGCCAGCGCATGGCCCAAAAGTACGCTGCCAAGCGCGCGGAGCTCAAGGCGCGATTCAAAAATGCTAGCTCGCAGCGCGAGAAGCTAGAAATTCACCGCCAGCTGCAGCGGTTGCCGCGCAATAGCGCCCCCTCGCGCGTGCAAAATCGCTGCTGGGTAACCGGACGCTCGCGCGGCTATTACCGCGATTTTGGCCTCTCGCGCCACGTGCTGCGCGAGTGGGCGCACCGGGGCCTGCTACCCGGTGTGGTCAAATCCAGCTGGTAAGCCGCTTACTGGCCGCAGCAGCGCTCAGTGCCCAAGCGCTCCAGCACCAGATCGCTGACTGCATTGGCGACAGCGCACTCGCCGTAGAAGCTGTCGCTAAAGTCAAACGCTTGCATCTCCGTCACTAGGGCGAGGACCAGGGCACCGAGCTCGTTCTCGCCCTCAAGGCGCTGGCGGACGAAAATTTGCGCCGCTTGCCGCGCGATTTCGGCATTGATCGCTTCCGGCAGGAATTCGCGATCGAGCCGCTGCTGCAAGGCTTGGCGCAGCCAGTGGGCTTCTTGCTGCGAATCCTGCAGCGGGGGCAAAACGACAGGCTCAATGGCTTGGGACATGGGGGCAAGTCTCGTCTGGGGCTGCCATCAGCCTAACGGATGCCATCGCCGCGCGCATCAGCTGCGGCAGCCTGAGGGGCAGCAGCCCCCTGTAAGTTGCCATGGCACTCGATGTTGCCACCGTCGTTGCCGGCTACGCCCAAGGCTACTTTCTGATGGCCGATGAGGACGGCGAGCTGGGCTGGTACGCCAGCCACCGGCGGGCGCTCATGCCGCTGGACGATCGCTTTCGCTACCCGCGCTCGTTGCGCCGCTTCCTGCGCCCGGATCGCTTCCAGACCGCCATCGATCGCGACTTTGCAGCTGTCTGCCGCGGTTGCGCCGATCGCGAGAGCACCTGGATCTCGCCCGAGCTGCAGCAGGTGTATTGCGCCCTCCACCAGGCCGGCTGGGCCCACAGCTTCGAGACCTGGCAAGGCGATCGCCTGGCCGGTGGCATCCTAGGCCTGAGCCTGGGTGGCGCTTTTATTGGCGAGTCGATGTTTCACCGCATCTCCGAAGGCTCCAAGGTGGCGCTGGTCTGGCTGGTGGCGCACCTGCGGGCGCGGGGATTTGAGTTGTTCGACGTGCAAATCAACAACTCCCACCTGGCCCGCTTTGGCGCCTACGAGGTTAGCGAGGCAAGCTATTGCGCCCGGCTGCGGCAAGCCCTGGCGCGCCCGTGCCGCTTTAGCTAGCGCCCCCACCGCCAGCCAATCCGGCCAGGGCCATGGCCATGGCAGCGCCTATGGCGGTATGGGCAACGTTGACCGCTTCATTGGTCAACCACGCCCAACGCTGCTGCAGCGTGGCGCCGATGGCGCTCTCGAGGGTCGTGGCCACCAGTGCGGCCGCCACGCACCACCCCACCCCGACTGCCGCGATCGCGCCTGTGGCCCAGGCCACCAGGGCAAGGACTGCGGAGGCGACGGCACCGGCCAGGGTGCCCTCCCAGCTAACGGCGCCTTCGGTGCCGGGCGGCACCGGCCGCAAGGTGGCAGGCGAAAATGTGCGGCGACCGTAGGCCTTGCCCACCTCGCTGGCCGTCGTATCGGCCAGCTTGGTGCTAAAGCTGGCCGCGTAGCCCAAAACGAACAGCGCCGACTGCGGCGCGGGAGCAGCCAGCGTGGCCAGCGCGCAGGCAGCGCCGGTTAGGGCCGAGCCCCAGACGTTCTCCGGGCCGCGGGCGCCGGCGCGGCGCTCGGCAAGACCGGCTGCTTGCTTGCGCGCCATGCCCAGCCGCGTCAGCGCCGAGCCCGCCAGAAAGTAAAACGCCACAATGGCAAAGCCCGGCCAGCCCAAGCTGCCCCACACCAAGGTGCCCAGCCCCCAGGCGTGTACCAACCCGGCGCGCGTGAGCAACCGGACGGGCGCGATCGCTACCGGCAGCAGCAGGACCGCAGTCAGCAGGCCGCCAATCAGCCACGGCTCAACCACCCATTGCCTCCTGCAACCAAATTGCCCGCCAGCCTAGCATTGCCCCCTGCCATCGCTCGGATCGAGCCGGGCGCATGGCCGCTAGGATTGAAGGATGCATCCTTTGCTTGACCCAAAATGCTCGTAGGAGGTGGCGCCATGTTCGGTTTTCTCAAGCGCTTGCTAGGCCGGTTGCTCTCGATCTTGACCTTTGGCCTGTTAGGGAGCCGCAAGGGCCAGAACGCTTACTACCTGGAGCTCGACGGCTCGCAAGCCGCCGACAGCTCGCAGCAGGGAGCAGCTCCAGCCAGCAGTGCCGCGCAGCAATCGCAGCCGACTGGTACCGCCTCAGCCAGCAGCAGCGGCGCAACCGTTCAGTCAGCAGCCGTGCCATCGCAGGTGGGGGGTCGCACGCAGCCGGCTGCCCAGCGCAACGAGGCAGCGGCGAACGTAGGGAACTTTGCCCCAAAGTATTGGCGCTTGCAGCCCAGCATGGGCCGGCGCCGTCCCGGGCCCAGCCTGGATTCGTTTCGCGAGCTGGCCCGCCAAACCCGGCGCTAGCGCCCCCCAGCAACAACGGCAGCGCCCTGGCATGCGGCAAGCGCGCTCGGGGTGGGGGACAATCCAGCCTAGAATGAGTGGGACTGGAGACCCCCTGCTGAGCACCAAGACGCATGCCGCGCCGCAGCGACTTCCACACCATCCTGATTTTGGGCTCGGGCCCCATTACCATCGGGCAAGCGTGCGAGTTTGATTATTCGGGGACGCAGGCCTGTAAAGCCCTGCGCGAAGAAGGCTACGCGGTGGTGTTGGTCAACTCCAACCCCGCCACGATCATGACCGACCCCGAACTCACCGAGCGCACCTACATCGAGCCCATCACGCCCGAGATTGTCGAAAAGGTCATTGCCCGAGAGCGCCCGGATGCCCTACTGCCCACCATGGGCGGGCAGACGGGGTTGAACGTTGCCGTCGAGCTGGCCCGCCACGGCACGCTGGCCGCCTATGGCGTGGAGCTCATCGGGGCCAAGCTGCCGGCCATTGAAATGGCCGAGGACCGCCAGCTATTCAAAGACGCCATGGGCCGCATTGGCGTCCCCGTTTGCCCCTCGGGAACCGCCAGTAACCTGACCGAAGCCCAGGCGCTGATCGAGCGCATTGGCGGGTACCCGGCCATCGTGCGGCCCGCTTATACCTTGGGCGGCAGCGGCGGCGGCATCGCCTACAACGAGCGCGAGTACGAGCAGGTAGCCCAAGCCGGTCTCGATGCCAGCCCGGCTTCCCAAATCGTGGTCGAGCGATCGCTGATCGGCTGGAAAGAATACGAGCTCGAGGTCATGCGCGACCTCGCCGATAACGTCGTCGTCATCTGCGGGATCGAAAACTTGGATCCCATGGGGGTCCACACGGGGGACTCCATCACGGTTGCGCCCACCCAAACCCTAACCGACAAGGAGTACCAGCGGCTGCGGGATCTGGCCAAGCAAATCGTTCGCGAGATTGGGGTCGAAACCGGGGGCTCTAACATCCAATTCGCCATCAACCCCGACGATGGCGAGACGGTGGTGGTGGAGATGAACCCGCGCGTCTCGCGCTCCTCGGCGCTGGCCTCCAAGGCCACCGGCTTTCCCATTGCCAAGTTTGCCGCCAAGCTGGCCGTTGGCTACAGCCTCGACGAGATCGCCAACGACATCACGCGCGAAACCCCGGCCTCGTTCGAGCCCACCATCGACTACGTGGTGACCAAGGTGCCGCGCTTTGCCTTCGAAAAGTTCCCCGGGACCGAGGCGGTGCTCTCGACGCAGATGAAATCGGTGGGCGAGGCCATGGCCATCGGGCGTACCTTCTGCGAGTCGTTCCAGAAAGCGCTGCGATCGCTGGAGGACGGCCGCCTGGGTTGGGGCTGCGATCGCCCCGAGCCGCTCCCGAGCCGCTCGCAGGTCCAAGCCGGGATGCGCGTGCCCCACCCCGAGCGCATCTTTACCGTCCGCCACGCCTTCCTGCTGGGGATGGCCGCCAGCGAGATCCGCGACCTCACCGGCATCGATCCGTGGTTTTTGACCCAACTGGCCCAGCTGATCGAGACCGAGCAGTTCCTGGCGCAGCGCAGCCTAGACGAGCTCAGCACTCCCCAGCTGCGCGCAATCAAGCAGCAGGGCTTTAGCGACGGGCAAATTGCCTTCGCCACGGGCACCACCCAAGCCCAGGTCGTGCGCCAGCGCCGGCAGTTGGGGATCGTGCCGGCCTACAAAATGGTCGATACCTGCTCGGCCGAGTTCGAGGCCTACACGCCCTACTACTACGCCACCTACGAAGCCGGCGAATCGGAGGCGCACCCCTCCGATCGCCCCAAGGTGCTGATTCTGGGAAGCGGCCCTAACCGCATCGGGCAGGGCATCGAGTTCGATTACTGCTGCTGCCATGCGGCCTTTGCCCTCCACCAGCAGGGCTACGAGACCATCATGGTCAACTCCAACCCCGAGACAGTCTCCACCGACTACGACACCAGCGATCGCCTCTACTTCGAGCCGCTCACCCAGGAGGATGTCTTCAACATCATCGAGCTGGAGCGGCCCCAGGGCATCGTCATCCAGTTTGGCGGCCAAACGCCGCTCAAGCTGGCGGTGCCGCTGCAGCAGTACTTGCAAACCCTAGGCAGCGCGCCCGACGATCGCCTGTCGCTGGCCACCCAAATTTGGGGCACCACCCCCGATGCCATTGACGTCGCCGAGGATCGCGAGCGCTTCGAGCAGATCCTGCAGGATCTGGCCATCGAGCAGCCGCCCCACGGCATCGCGCGCAGCTACCAGCAAGCGCTGGCCGTCGCCGCCCAGATTGGCTATCCGGTTGTGGTGCGCCCCTCCTACGTGCTGGGCGGGCGGGCCATGGAGGTCGTCTACTCGGACGGCGAACTCGGGCACTACATGACCCACGCCGCCCGCGTCGAGCCCGAGCGGCCCATCCTGATCGATAAGTTTTTGGAAAATGCGGTGGAGGTGGATGTTGATGCCGTTGCCGATCGCAACGGCGAAGTCACCATTGGCGGCGTCATGGAGCACATCGAGCAGGCTGGGGTCCACTCCGGGGACTCGGCCTGCGCCGTGCCCCACGTGTCGCTATCGCAACCGGCGCTGGCGCTGGTGCGCCAATCCACCCGGCAGCTGGCGCAGGCGCTCAATGTTGTAGGCCTACTCAACCTGCAGTTTGCCATCCAGGGCGATGCCGTCTACCTACTGGAGGCCAATCCGCGCGCTTCGCGTACTGTCCCCTACCTGGCCAAAGCCACCGGCGTGCCGCTTGCCAAGCTGGCTTCCCAGGTCATGGCGGGGGCGACACTAGCCTCGCTAGGCGCCACCCAAGAGCCCACGCTGCAGCACGTGGCCGTCAAAGAAGCCGTTTTTCCGTTTGACAAGTTTGCCGGCACGGACGTGCTGCTCGGACCCGAGATGCGCTCCACCGGCGAGGTCATGGGCATTGATGGGGATTTTGGCCGCGCGTTTGCCAAAGCCGAGCTGGCTGCCGGCCAGCGGCTGCCGCGCTCGGGCACGGTGTTTGTCTCCGCCGACGATCGCTTTAAGGCCGCGATCGCGCCCATCGTCGAGTCCTTTTTGCGCTTGGGCTTTGCCGTGGTGGCTACCGATGGCACCCGCGACTATCTCCAGGCACAGGAGCTGGCGGTGTCGGGCATTCTCAAGCTGCACCAGGGCCGCCCCCATGTTATTGATGCCATCGTCAACCGCGAGATCCAGCTGATCGTCAACACGCCTGCCGGCCGCGAAGCGCAAGCGGACGCGCGCCAGATCCGCCGCACGGCCCTAGCGTACAAGGTGCCCACCGTGACGACGGTCGCCGGCGCCAAAGCCACAGTCGCTGCCATCGAGAGCTTGCAAGCGCACGCCTTGGGGGTGCGGGCCTTGCAAGACTACATTGCCGAGCCGCAGCAGCTCGCGCCCTCGCGCTAGGCGCTGGTTCCGTTGCCATAACGAGCTTGCTGCTCAATGCTGCTGGATGGGATTCCCAGCATTTGCCGGTTGGCGATCACCAACGCGCCTGGCAGTTGCCGTTTTGTAAGCTGCGGCCTAGTGCCCCGCCGTACAAGATGAGGCGATCGCGTGCTGTTATAGAACTGCGGCATTGCGGAGGGAAGATCGCACGCCGCGCCCAGGTGGATGCCGAGGGCAATCTCTGGCTGCAGCTTCCCGCCGACCTGCGCGATCGCGAGGTCACAGTCACCATCGAAGCAGCCGAGCCCGCCGAGCCATCCCAGTCCCCAGAAGCGCTGGGATGGCCCCCTGGCTTTTTCGAGCACGTCATTGGCAGCTGGCAGGGCGAGCCCCTGATACCAATTCTCGTGGCTTATGCACTAGATTGCGATCTCCAAAAATCCTTCAATATGGGAGTTATGTCCTTTGGTTAGCGTGCATCCGCTGCTCAAACAACCGCTGTGCGGCTCTGTACTGTCGTCTGCGCCGAGCTCTACTTTGGTGCCCAAAAGAGCAAGCAGGTTGAGTGCAGCGATCACCTAGCCGTCATGACCGGCGTTGGGCTGGCCGTGCAGTCGCTTTCGCTGCGCTCCGCATCGGTGTACGATAGCCACGGTGTGGGCGAGTTCAGCGAGATCCGACCATGGCAGCCAGCATGCGCCTTGCGTTTCCGGTCAGAATGGAAGCCGCCGCCGTTACGACGCAACAGCCCATCCAAACCTGGTGGAACCGCCACAGCGGCCAGCGTGCAGCGGTATCAAAGCTCAAGGGCTATCCGCTAACCCGGCAAAGCGAAACACACTACTGCCGCGTCAGCCAACCCGAGATTCAGACTGACGGGACGGTCAGTTGGCTGGAGGGCACCCAGCGGCAGCGCTACCAGCTGTCAGCCATCGACTTGATGACCGAGGCCAACAGCTTGTGGCTCCAACTCGCCGAGAGCGAGAATGCCGGCATCGACAGCGTTTACATTAAGTACTACTAGCGATCGCGCGCGGGCTCGCTACGGGTTGGGGCTGACTTGGGCGCGATAGAGCAGCCTGTCGCCCTGGCAGTACCCCACATAGCGCACGCAGACGCGATCGCCGGGCTCCGCCGCCCCATCCAGCAGTTGGTGCCACTGCGGGTCGTAGGCCACCGCTTGGCCCACAGCTCCAATGGGGCGGATGCCCCAGTGCTCGAGCAGCCGCTCGACCGGCTCAACCAAGGGCACGAGCTTGTAAGCGGGCAACTCGGGGTTGGCTTGCGCTTGCTCGGCGGCAGTGGGCCACTGCAACAGCCACGGCTCCAGAATCCCCAGGCTGTCGCGCTGCCATTGCGCCCACTGCTGCTGCTGTTGATGGGCTTGCTGCTGCTGCAGGCGTTGGCACTCTTGCCGCAAGGCAGCCAGTGCTGCTTGTTCGCGGTTGGGGTCCCCGCTGGGATCGAAGTGCGCCAGCAGCTCCGCCACCGAGACTTGCAGCGCCTGGGCCAAGTTCTGCAGCGTACCCAGCCGCATGCGCGCAATCTCGCCCCGCCGCAGGTAGTGGAGCTGGCGCTCGGAAACGCCGGCCGCACGGCTCAGTTGCCGCAAGCTTGAGAGCCCCACCCGCTGCATCCACTGCCGCAGCAAGCGGGCGCGATCGGGTGGGGCTGCATCGGTCATGGCTTCACAGTTGCCGCCGAGCTGCCGGTTAACTCGATTGCTCGATCATGCTGCGCAGCATCCAAGCCGTCTTTTCGTGGG
>PXQH01000050.1 GCA_003022125.1 Cyanobacteria bacterium QS_8_64_29
GGGGAGCCTTGTCCCGTTGACCGAGCCCGAGGTGCGACGCCTACTGCTGGCCATCGTGCTGCCCAAGTTGCAAAGTGCCGAGCAGGCGTTGCTTTGGTCTCATTGGCGTCGCCATTACCAAGCCGTCGCGCGACGCTGTCACTACCGAGCTAGACCGCCCGACTCTAAACCCGACTGTAGTACTAACCCCAACCAGCTCCTCTTGGAGGCCAACGTGTCCGAGCGCCTGACCGCCCTAACCCGCAACATCGGGCAAGTCCTGGTGGGCAACGAGCATGCGGTTCGCCTGGTCGTCGTGGCGCTGCTAGGCGGCGGCCACGCCTTGCTCGAAGGCGTGCCGGGGGTGGGCAAAACGCTGTTGGCCAAGGCCCTGGCGCGCTCCATCGACGGCCAATTCCAGCGTCTGCAGTGCACGCCCGATCTGCTGCCCACCGATGCCACCGGCACCAACATTTGGAACTCGCGCACCCGCGAGTTCGAGTTCCTGCCGGGTCCGGTCTTTACCAACATCCTGCTGGCCGACGAGATCAACCGGGCCACCCCGCGCACCCAATCGGCGCTGCTGGAGGTCATGGCCGAGCAGCAAGTCACCATCGACGGCCAGACGCGCCCAGTCCCGCAGCCGTTTTTACCATTGCCACCCAAAATCCCATCGAGTATCAGGGGACCTTCCCACTCCCTGAAGCCCAAACCGATCGCTTTCTGCTCTCGCTGAGCCTGGGCTATCCCAGTCCGGACCAGGAGCTGCAAATGCTGCAGCAGCACGAGCGCACCTCGCTGGCTTCGCTCCAGCCTTGCCTGAGCGTCGCCCAGGTGCAGGCGCTCCAGCGCCATTGCCGCGAGGTGACCGTGGCGGCGCCGCTGCGGCGCTACATTGTCGAGCTGGTGCGCGCCACGCGCCACGACAGCGAGATCGCGCTGGGGGTGAGCCCGCGCGGGGCAGTGGCGCTGCAGCAGGCCACGCAAGCCCTGGCGCTGCTGAACGGGCGCGATTGCGGCATGCCCGATGATGTCAAGTTCCTAACGCCCTACGTGCTGGCCCATCGCCTCATCCCAGCCGGCTCCAGCAGTGCCAGCGCGATCATCTCGCGCCTGCTGGATGCCGTCCCGGTGGAGGCAACGGCCCAATAGGGCAACTGCCCCCATTGGCGGGCGATCGCCGCCGCTGCGGGCCCCAATCGAGGGTGATACCATTGCCGGTAACGGCGCTTAGTGCGGTTCCAAGCGCGCCTGCACGCACGTTCGCTCGGTTATGGTGCTCAAAAAACTCCTCGGCGATCCCAACCAGCGCAAGCTCAAAAAATACTGGCCTTTAGTCAAAGAGATCAATCTCTGGGAAGAGGACATCCAGGCCCTATCGGATGAAGAGCTCAAAGGCAAAACTGCCGAATTCCAGCAGAAGCTGAGCCAGGCCAAAAACGACAGCGAAGAAAGCGAGATCTTAGAAGAGATCCTGCCGGAGGCGTTTGCCACCGTTCGGGAGGCAGCCCAGCGCGTGCTGGGCATGCGGCACTTTGACGTCCAAATTCTGGGCGGCATCGTCCTGCACCGCGGCGAAATCGCCGAGATGAAAACCGGCGAGGGCAAAACGCTGGTGGCAACGCTGCCGGCCTATTTGAATGCCCTCTCGGGTAAAGGCGTGCACATTGTCACGGTCAACGACTACCTCGCGCGCCGCGACTCGGAATGGATGGGGCAGGTGCATCGCTTTTTGGGCCTAAGCGTGGGCCTGATCCAGCAAGGCATGGATCCCCAGGAGCGCCAGGCCAACTACGCCTGCGATGTTACTTACCTCACCAACAGCGAGGTGGGCTTTGACTACTTGCGCGACAACATGGCGAACTCGCTGGATGAGGTCGTGCAGCGGCCGTTCAACTACTGCATCGTCGATGAGGTGGACTCGGTCCTGATCGATGAGGCGCGCACGCCGCTGATCATCTCCGGTCAAGTGGAGCGGCCCACCGAAAAATACGTGCGAGCGGCTGAGATTGCCAAGCAGCTCGAGCGCGAAGAACACTACGAAGTGGACGAAAAGGCGCGCACGGTCCTGTTAACCGACGAGGGATTCGAGCGGGCCGAGCAGCTGCTGGGTACCGACGATCTCTACGACCCGGACGATCCCTGGGCCCACTACGTTTTTAACGCCATTAAAGCCAAGGAACTGTTTGTCAAAGACCGCAACTACCTCGTGCGCAAAGGCGAAGTGGTGATCGTGGACGAGTTCACTGGGCGTGTCATGCCCGGGCGCCGCTGGAGCGACGGCTTGCACCAGGCGATCGAGGCCAAAGAAGGGGTCGAAATTCAAAAAGAAACCCAAACCCTAGCCAGCATCACCTACCAAAACTTTTTCCTGCTCTATCCCAAACTCTCGGGCATGACCGGAACGGCCAAAACGGAAGAGGCCGAGTTCGAAAAAATCTACGGGCTCTCGGTGACGGTGGTGCCCACCAACCTGCCGCTGCAGCGCCGCGATGTCGCCGATGTGGTCTACAAAACAGAAGCGGCCAAGTGGCGCGCCATTGCCAACGAGTGCGCCGAGATGTACGAGCTCGGCCGCCCCGTACTGGTAGGCACCACCAGCGTCGAGAACTCGGAGAAATTGGCCCAGCTGCTGGACGAGCGCAGCATTCCCTACAACTTGCTCAACGCGCGCCCCGAAAACGTCGAGCGCGAATCGGAGATTATCGCCCAGGCCGGCCGCAAGGGGGCCCTGACCATCGCCACCAACATGGCCGGGCGCGGCACCGACATCATCCTAGGTGGCAACGCCGACTACATGGCCCGCCTAAAGCTGCGCGAGTACTTCATGCCGCGGGTGGTCGCCCCCGAGCGCGATGGCGAACTGGCCGTGAGCGTTCCCGGCGCCGACAAGCGCGAGCGGGCGCAGGGCTTTGACCCCAACGCGCCCAAAAAGCAGGTCAAAACGTGGCGCGCGTCGCCCCAAATCTATCCCATGGAGCTCTCGGCGGAGACAGAGACAGCGCTCAAAGAAACGGTGGATTTTGCCGTCCGGGAGTACGGCGAGCAAAGCCTCTCCGAGCTGGAAGCCGAAGAAAAAGTGGCGATCGCGGCCGAGAACGCGCCCATCGACGACCCGGTGCTAGAGCAGCTGCGGGCCGTCTACAAGCGGGTGCGCGACGAGTACGAAACCTACACCCAACAAGAGCACGAAGAGGTCGTCGAGCTGGGTGGCCTGCATGTCATCGGCACCGAGCGCCACGAAGCCCGCCGCATTGACAACCAGCTGCGCGGGCGGGCCGGCCGCCAAGGCGACCCCGGCTCGACCAAGTTCTTTTTGAGCTTAGAAGACAACCTGCTGCGCATCTTTGGCGGCAACCGGGTCTCGTACCTGATGAACGCCTTCCGCGTGGACGAGGACATGCCCATCGAGTCCAAAATGCTGACCAATGCCCTCGAGAACGCGCAGCGCAAGGTGGAAACCTTCTACTACGACACGCGCAAGCAGGTTTTTGAGTACGACGAGGTCATGAACAACCAGCGGCGCGCGATCTACTCGGAGCGCCGCCGCGTCCTGGAAGGCCAGAACCTGCGCGAGCGGGTCATTGAGTACGGCGAGATGACCATGGATGACATCGTCAACGCTTACGTCAACCCCGAGCTGCCGCCTGAGGAGTGGGACCTGGAAACGCTCACCAGCAAAGTCAAAGAGTTTGTTTACCTGCTAGCGGACCTAGAGCCGCAGCAGCTCCAGGACATGACGGTGAGCGAAATCAAAGCCTTCCTGCACGAGGAAGTGCGCAAGGCCTACGACCTAAAAGAAAACGAAATCGAGCAAGTCCAGCCTGGCCTGATGCGCCAGGCGGAGCGCTTTTTCATGCTGCAGCAGATCGACACGCTCTGGCGGGAGCACCTGCAAGCGATGGACTCGCTGCGCGAGTCGGTGGGGCTGCGCGGCTACGGGCAAAAAGACCCGCTGATCGAGTACAAGCAGGAAGGCTACGAAATGTTTTTGGAGATGATGATCGACATCCGACGCAACGTCATCTACTCGCTGTTCCAGTTCCAGCCCCAGGTGCAGGAGCAGGCGCAGGCTGTCTGATACGCGGATCCCTAGTACACCATCATTTCCTCAATAGCGGTAGCAAGCTCCTCAGATGTCACTTGGCGCTGGCTGCCGGGACCGGCCAGAAACTGCTCGATGCCGATCTGCTTGTCTCGAAACTGGCGCACGAAATCGCGAATTTCTTCCAAGGTATCGACCTCCTCCTGTCCCATCTCGAGGAAGGCGTCTATAAAATTGATGCCTTCCTTGCGAGCGCGGCGGTAGTGCTTGACAAGCTCACCCTCGGGCGTTTGCCGCAAGTAGCGAACCTCGCCCTTGATTTCTTCGTATTGATGCCTGAGGGCTTCGTTATCCTGCAACAAACGCTCGTAGCGCTTTTCGCTGTCGCTGCGATCGCTATCGCCAACCGAAGCAGACCCATCGGCGTGATACTGACGCTCGATTTCTAACAGGCGTGCGAAGTCGCCCTCCCGGTAGGCCTGGTTGATCTGCTTCATAATTTCGGAGTTATTGGCCTTGAGCTCGCTATCGGTCACCATGTCAGGGTGGAAGGCCCCTGCCAATCGCAAAAATGTCTGGCGCATGTTCTGCGGTTGTTGGCTCTCGGGCGCACTAGACTCCGAGTCCGCATTTTGCGCTGCAGAATCTTGGTGCGCCGTCTCCGCTTGCGCTCGATCGGTTTCGCCATCGGGCATGGAGGCATCTAGCCCTTCAGTAGCGGCATCGCCCGCTAGCGAACGCGCGCTAATCGCACCCGATAGTTGCAACCCCTCGTAAATCTGTCGAATTCGTTCGCGACTCTTTTTGCCGAATTTGCGGGTGGCGAAAACTTCCTCAAAGAGTTCGTGAATTTCGCTATCTAGTTCGGTTAGCTGTTGCAGTATGGGCGCCCCCTGACGCGAAACCTCCGTTGCAATCTCGCGCATTTGCTCGACAAGGTTCGTGAGCTCGGTTCGCTTGCTCCCAATCTGCCTAAGCAGCCATTGGCGTTCCTGTTGCAGTTTTTCGATTTTTTCGTGCAGCGGAGAAACCGCTAGCTCGCTAGTCTTGCGGTTGCTATCCCCCTTAGGCGCAGAAGCGGCAGGCGATTTTCCTTTGGGAGGCTGTTTGCGAGGTGCCATGGCTCAACGCTCGGCGTGGACGTAGTCGACAAAGCGAAACTGCGGTTCCAGGCGGTACTTAAGCCCGACCCAGGCGGCCGCGCAAAGGCTGGTGATCGCCGCTAGGGGCAACCCTGCCTGCAGGCGGTAAGTATCCGGCAGCAGCGCGATCGCCACAACCAGCAGTGCGGCGCCCGCTAACGCGGCTGCCTGCAGCTGCTCGATGCGCGCGAGCGCCCCCTGGCAGCTGCGGCAGTGCTGGGTGTGCTGGCGGTAGCGATCCAGCAAAACCTCGCGCCGCCCCTCCGGAATCGAGGGCTGCGATGGTTCGATGCCCGCAGCTTCCCAGGGAAGCCGCCCCTGGCAGTGGCGATCGAACCACTGGCGGAACGCCACAACCAAGCGATCGGCCTGGGTGGGCATGGTGTAAGCACTCTGCCAGCGATCAGCCTGCCCGAGGGCAGCCTCCTGGTGGTGCAGCAGGATCATGTCCCCATCCAGCACTTGGTTGCGCGTGCGAACGTGCTCCCACCAGCGGGGCGTGAGGCGGTGCGCCCGGTAGGCAAAATTGCGCGCAAACTGCGCCACAATTCGCGATCGGCCGGGGGCAACGGGAAGGCAGTAGGTAATCAATCCGATGCGCTTGCCCGAGTTCCCCAACTGCGTGGCGTACTCCAACCGGCAGGGGGGCTCGAAGGTGATGGTGGCGGGAAAGCTGCGCTTGAGCTCGGCCACGATGCGCTCGGGTCCCGATTCGGCAATCTCGACCTGCAGCGGCGACGCGCGGTTGCGATCCCCTTGCACGCCGTGGTGGGCAAAGGGCACGTGGCTGGGATCGGCCACGTTCTCCACCAGCGTCTGCCAGTCGTAGGCCAGATCCCGCACGAAAGAAGACCAGACAAAGCCCTGCGACGTGTCGATTTGCGGCGAGAGCGGTAGCGGCGTCCGAGCGGCTAGCTCGGGCGAGTCTGGATCGGGCCAGACCCAAAGCAGGTCGTTGGCCTCGCAGCTGGGCAGCACTCTCGCCTGCAGCCGCTCGGGGTGGCGCTCGAGCAGTTGCGGATCCTCGGCTTGGGGAACGGCCGTACAAGCGCCGTTGGTGTCAAAGCGCCAACCGTGGTAGCAGCACTCCAGCTGCCCGCCCTCGATCCGGCCTTCACTGAGGGGGGCCAGGCGGTGCGGGCAGCAATCGATAAAGGCGCGATAGGACGATGCCTCGTCCGGTTTCCAGATGGCCAGCGGCATCCCCAACAGCCGGGCGGCTATGGGGCGATCCGGGACGAGATCCGCAACCGGTAGGATGGGATACCAGTGCTGAAAGAAATTGAAATCGGCCGACATGGCAACGCCTGAGCCCGCTTGCTTCCATTGTGGGGTGTTGCGGTAGCAGCTCGGCTGCATTGAGGCTCTCGCGCTCGAGGAAAGCCCGTTGGATCCGTACCGATCTGCCATTGCCCCACTGCTGTTTTCTGGGCTGCGCGCCGATCCGGAATGGCTGCACCGGCAGAGCTTGCGGCAGTTGCACCGCTTGGCCGCCGCCGCTGAATGCCCGCCGGCAAGTTGGATCCACAGCCAGCTCGAGCGGACCTTCCGCGTGGATGACGGGCGCTTGGCCCAAACGCTTTGGGGGCTGCGGTTTCCCAATCCCATTGGGCTGGCCGCCGGCTTGGACAAAGACGGCGTGGCGGCCGGCCTCTGGGGGGCCCTGGGGTTTGGCTTTGCCGAGCTGGGCACGGTGACCCAGCACCCACAGCCAGGCAACCCGCGCCCGCGCTTGTTTCGGCTACCGCGTGATCGCGCCGCGCTCAACCGCATGGGATTCCCCAATCATGGCAGCGCGGCCTTGCGCCAGCAGCTGCAATCCCAGCAGCGCGCGCCTTATCTGCCCTGGGGAATTAATTTGGGCAAATCCCGGGCAACGCCGCTGGCTGAGGCCGCAGCCGATTACGCTGCCAGCTTCCGGGCGCTGCGGGAGGTGGGAGACTACTTTGTCGTCAACGTCAGCTCGCCCAACACGCCCGAGTTGCGATCGCTGCAAGCGGCGGATCGGCTTGGCGCCATCCTCAAGGCCCTGCAGGCCGAGAATCAGCGGCAGAAGCCCCTGCTGGTCAAACTGGCCCCGGATGCGGACTGGGACGCCATGCGCCAAGCAGTGGATTTGGCCCGGAGCTACGATCTGGCGGGCTTCGTTGCCACCAACACCACAACGCGCCGCGATGGCCTCCGAACGCAGACGCTTCCCGGTACCAGCAACCTTTTGACAGCGGAGCCCGGTGGCATCAGCGGTGCCCCGCTGCGCGATCGCGCCACTGAGACCATCCGCTTTCTCTGGCACCAAACGCGTGGCGAGCTCCCCATCATTGGCGTGGGCGGCGTTTTTAGTGCCGAGGACGCTTGGGCCAAGATTAGCGCCGGTGCTAGCTTAGTGCAGGTCTATACGGGCTGGATCTACGAAGGCCCTTGGCAGCTGCCGCGGATTTCAACCGGCCTCTTGGGGAAGCTAGATGCTAATGGCTACGCAACCATTCCCCAAGCAGTCGGGAACGAACCATCGCTTTGCTCGTACGGCTAGCGCCGATCAGTTAAAGATATCGAACAGCCGAAAGACGCTAAATACGTTGGTGAAGGGCCCCAAAATGCTCTCTAGCGTATCGCCAACTGTTGTAAGCGTCGAACGTTTGACAATGACGACATCGCGATTGCGCAGCGTGGGATTTTTTTCGGGGTTGATTCCTTCGGAAAAATCAACTGGAATCGTGCGCTTTTTGACCGTGCCGTCCTCCTGCAAGCGCACGAGTTCGACTTCGCCTTTATCAGCGCGCTTGTTGTCAAATCCGCCGGCAGCTAGCAAAGCCTGATTGAGGGGCGTATTGGGCTTTAGCTCAACGCGACCCGGACTTTTTACTTCCCCGACTACCCCAACTTGGATTGTATCGGGGGCAAAGTTGGCACTAGCAACTTCAGTTGCCTCTGCAGGCGATAGTTTTTGGGCCTCAGGGACAACGATGCGATCCCCATCGCGCAGGGCAACGTTTTGATTCGCGTTGCCAGATTGCAGTAGCTCCCACAAGTTGACCTTTAAGGTATTGGCGCGGTTCGTTCCCTGCAGGCGCTTGATTTGAATATTGCGAACGTCAGTTGACTCGGTGATGCCGCCAGCGACTTGCAGGGCTTCAGTTACTGTTGGGATACCGCCTGAAAAGCGATCGCCGGCACCACTCCTCGAGCTGGCTGAACCAGTCGAGCCAGTTGTTCCAGCTTGACTGGGTGCCCGAGCTTGACCGGACGAAACAATATACGAGCCCGGTCGGTTGACTTCGCCAACAATCGTGACGCGCACGGGGCGTGTTTGCGCCAAACTGACTGTTACAAGGGGCCGCTTGATGAACTCTGACAGTTGTTGCTTGATCTGGTTCGAGGCCTCGGTGAGCGTGAGCCCGGCCAATTTGATGCGACCGACGAGCGGCAGGGCGACCGAGCCATCTCCCAAGATGCGTTGGCTGCCTGATAGGTCCTCTTGACCGAAGACATTGACCTGGATGGTGTCACCGGGACCGAGCAAGTAGGGAACGGACTGGGCGCTACCCGGATTGGCATTGCGCCGTACGTTTTGCGGCCGCGCGGGCTGGGTGGGTTGTGTAGCGGGTTGCTCGGTCCCTGAAGCAGGAGCAGGCGCTGATTCTGCCTCGGGCATCCGCCGGTCTTGGAACTCGGAGGCAGGCGCATCGCTATTGGGATCGGCGGGCGACGGCGACCCGTTTTGGGGCTGCTCGGGCTCGGGCAAGGTTGGAATTTGCGCGAGCGGCGATCGCGCCGCACTCGGCGCCGCACCGGCCAAGACGAGTGCTGTAGCGGCCAGGACGCTCCAAGCCCCCAGCGAGGGGCGAACGGACCAGGACAGCTCGAGGGAGCGGTTCATGGAAATTGCGCGATTGGGGCGTTACTCGGCAGGGGCTCCAGTGGCCTGAGATGGGCTGGACAGGCTAGACACGGCTCGCTGCTGGTGCGCATCCGGATCCGCCCAGGCATGGCAGTCCCGCACCCAGCGCAGGGCCTCATCGGCTTCCATATTGTAGTGGTGCGCTAGATAGGCAGCGCAGACTGCCGGGGAGCGGCCCACACCGGCCAGGCAGTGAACGTAAATCGTATGCCCTTTCCGCTGCCAGCGATCCAGGGTATCCGTTGCCTGCTGGAACTGCGCCTGACTGGGAATGCCGCCTGTAGCCCCATCCGGGATAGCAATCCGCTCCCATAAAAAGCGTTGGGGCAGTCCGTCAGGGACCCGATGCTCGTGCCGCTCGGTCAGGCAGAGAACGGCCGTGACGCCGCAGCGACTCAACCGAGCGACGGCAAAATCTGAGTGGGGGCATGACCCCACGGCTAGGCGCTCGGGCAAGATCCAAGAAAAACGCTCGCTCATGGCCTCCTCGCGACGTTTAGTTAGGGCAGCTCGTTCCTAATGAACGAAACTGCCCCACCCGGTCTGAGCATTGGCGCTTAGCAGCCGCACAGCAGCTCGCCGCCTAGCAGCAAAAACGGTAGCCCAAAGAAGAGACCAATGCCCGGTACGGCCAACGCAATTGCCCCGCCTAGTAAGATAGACAGGATGCCGACAGGGATGCGAACGGGCGCGTTGATGATGCGAACGATCTTGCGCTTGCCCATCGCGTCCATAAGGAACCTCCTCTGACAGAATTGCCAGTTACTCAGCCTAGCAGGCTCGTTTCGGCGGTCGCCGCCGCACGCTGACTGCCGACCGGCTCGTGCTCCTGACGTGCCGCATTCAGTACCATCAGTCGTGGTCTCGGACGCATCCTGGGTTGGCGAGGGACAGGCCCAGTTTCAAATTGGCAATGCCTTCTACCGCACGCACAGCATTGTCGCGCGCGATTTGGCCGTTTTGGTTGGCGCTCTCCACAAGGCCGATACCGGATCGCTGCGCGTGCTGGATGCCATGGCCGGCTGTGGCGTGCGCTGCCTGCGCTACTACCTAGAGAGCGGCGCCGATGCGCTTTGGGCCAACGATGCCGATCCCGATGTGGCGCCAACGCTGCGCCAAAACCTAGCCCGCACCATTGCAAGCGAGCGATGGCGAACGAGTTACGAGCAGGCCAACCGCGTCTTTTTTGAGTGCCACAACCGCAAGGACTACTACGACCTGGTCGATGTCGACAATTTTGGCTCGCCTGATCGCCACATCAACACTCTGCTGTGGGCCGTGCGAATTGGGGGCTACGCTTACCTCACCAGCACCGACGGCCGCTCGGCAACCGGCCGCATCCCCGATAAGAGCCTGAGCGTCTTTGGCGCCTACGCCCGCGCCCACCCGGCCGCCCACGAGCAAGGCCTGCGGTTGATGCTGGGGAGCCTGCAGCAGCAGTCTTCGCGGCAAAATCTGGGCATTGTCCCCGTCTTTTCGCTGTTTACGCGCGAGACCTACCGCACCATGGTGCGCCTGGTCACCGAGCGCGATTTGAGCGGGCGCAACTTTGCTTTTTTGGGCTACTGCCACCAGTGCGGCAACTACCGCACGGTGGGCTGGCGCGAGTTGGGCCAGGCGAGCTGCTCGCACGACGGGGCGGCCCTAGCGGTCAGCGGCCCCATGTGGTTGGGGGCGCTGCACGAGCGCTCCTTTGTAGCCCGCATGCGCGAGCTGGCTTATGCCTGGAGCTGGCGCAAGCGCGCCCGCTTGCTAGCCACCATGGCCCGCGAGGCGACCATGCCCCCCTACTTCCACAGCTTTCAGGAAATCGGGCGGCGCGGGAACTTGAGCTTGCCCAAGCGCGATGCGCTGCTTCGGCAGTTGCAGGCCCGCGGTTACCGCGCCAGCGAGACCCACCTCAACGCCCAAGCGATCAAAACGGATGCCGATATGGCGACCTGCATCGCCATCGCGCGGCAAGGCTAGGCCGCCTGACGGGCCGCCTCGATCCACTGCTTGAGCGTCACGGCGGCGGCATCGAACGGGATTTGGTGCGCTTGGTGGGTGGCGCGCTTGATGGCCTCCACGTTGCCGTTTTGCAGCGATCGCCCGGTCACTAGCCGGTAGGGGATGCCCACCAGGTCGGCGTCTTTAAACTTGACGCCGGCGCGCTCGTCGCGATCGTCGAGCACGGTTTCGATGCCGGCCTGACGGCACTGCTGGTAGAGCTGCTCGGCCGCCTCCCGCTGCTGCGAATCCGAGACGTTGGGCACGGTAATGATGGCCTCGTAGGGCGCGATCGCTACCGGCCAAACGAGGCCCTCTGCATCGTAGAACTGCTCCACGGCGGCCTGGGCCAAGCGCGAAATGCCGATGCCGTAGCAACCCATGTACAGCGGGCATTCCTCCCCTTGTGCGCTGGTGTAAGTGGCGCCCAAGGCTTGCGAGTACTTGGTGCCCAGCTGGAAAATGTGGCCCACCTCAATGCCGCTGGCGCGCTGCAACGTCTGGTTGGGATCGTGAGGGGCGCGATCGCCGGCCGCCGCCTGGCACAAATCCGCCACGTGCGCTGGCAGCGCGAAGCGGTCTCCCCAGTTGGCCCCCACAACGTGATAGCCCGTTTCATTGGCACCGGTACAAAAATGCTGCAGCTCGGTGGCCGTTTTGTCCGCCAGCCGCAGGAACTGCGGGGTTACGTTCTCGCTGGGATGGATGTAGCTGTCGCTGATATCGGGGGCAATGTAGCCCATGGGAAGCGGTTTTGAGGCCCACTTTTGCTGCGAGTCGGCATCCGGTACTGCCAGCGCTAGCAGCTGGTTGGCCCCGTACTGGGCGGCAAACCGGTTCAGTTCGTTCTGCAGCTTGGTCTCGTTGACATCGCGGTCGCCGCGCACGCTCACCAGCACCGGCACCATGCAGTTGTTGTCGTAGTAGGCCTCGTAGAGCACGTTTTTGACCACCACAGTGGGCGAGCACTGCAAGTAGTCGCATATGGCCGCGATCGTGGCCGTACCGGGGGTAGCCACTTTTTCAAACGCGCTAAAGGGTGAAGGGACTGCCTCAGGCGGCAGCGAGACGGCTTTTTCGGCATTAGCCGCGTACTGACCGTCTTCGGTATAGAGGACCTCATCTTCGCCCGCATCGGCCAGTACCATAAACTCCTGCGAGTCAAACCCGCCAATGGCGCCGGTATCGGCCTCGACAGCGCTAAAGCGCAAGTGGCAGCGGCGCAGCATGTTGGCATAGGCCTGCGCCATGGCCTCGTAGGTCTGCTTGAGGCTATCGAGGTCGGCATTGAACGAGTACGCATCCTTCATGACAAACTCGCGCCCCCGCAGCAGGCCAAAGCGCGGGCGGATCTCGTCGCGAAACTTGGTCTGGATCTGGTAGAGATTTTGCGGGAGCTGGCGGTAGGAGCGGATCGTCTCCCGCGCGATGGCCGTTATGACCTCTTCGTGGGTGGGGCCCAATCCCAACTCGCGCTCCTGCCGGTCGATGAGGGTAAACATGATCCCCTCGGCCTGGGTATAGGTCTCCCACCGCCCCGACTCTCGCCAAATATCGGCCGGTTGCAGCTGCGGCAGCAGGCATTCTTGCGCGCCGGCTGCATCCATTTCCTCGCGCACGATCACCGAGATTTTTTGGATCGTGCGCCACATCATGGGCAAATAGGCATAGATACCGCTGCCAATGCGGCGGATCAACCCGGCCCGCAGCAGTAGCTTGTGACTGGGGGCCTCGGCTTCGGCGGGATCTTCGCGCAGCGTCTCGAACAGCGCTTGCGAAAGTCGCATGGCCGCTCCTCATCCAGACCGCGGGATTGCCATTTCAGTTTAGGATATCGGCTGCTGGCCCCATGAACCGCTACTTTGCCACGACAGCCCCTCATCTGGAACCCGTCGCTGCCGGCGAGCTAGCGCAACTGGGCGCGAGCGAGGTTGTCCCCGATGCAGCGGGCGTGCATTTTGGCGGCGATCGCGCCTTGCTCTACCGCGTCCATCTGTGGGCGCGCACGATCTTTCGGGTGCTGGTGCCGCTGAGCGATTTCCGCTGTGCAGATGCCGTCCAGCTCTACCGTGGCGTCCGCCAGATTGCGTGGCACCACTACCTATCCCCCCAGCAAACGCTGGCCGTGCGCTGCACGGGGGGCAACCGCAACCTCAATCACAGCCACTTCACGGCACTGCAGGTCAAAAACGCGATCGTGGACCAGCAGCGCGAGCAGTGCGGGCGCCGCTCCTCGGTAGATCCCCACACCCCCGACCGCGCGCTCAATCTCCACATCCGCGGCAACGCCTGCACCCTGAGCCTGGATGGCACCGGCGGCAGCCTGCACCGGCGCGGCTACCGCACCGCCGCTGGTGAAGCGCCGCTCAAGGAACCCCTAGCCGCCGCCTTGCTGGCGTTGGCCGGTTGGGAAGCGGACTCGCCGTTTTTGGACCCGCTCTGCGGGGCCGGGACGCTGCCCATTGAAGCCGGCCTCAAAGCCACCGACGCAGCGCCCGGCTTGTTGCGCGAGGGCTTTGCGTTCCAGCGCTGGCCCGAGTTTGACGCTACCCTCTGGGCGCAGCTCTGCACCCAAGCGCGGCGTTCGCGCTTGCCGGCGCCGCGCGTTCCCATCTTCGGCAGCGATCGCGACGCCCAGGCGATCGCCAACGCCCGCACCAATGCGGCTAACAGCGGGCTGACAAATGCCATCACCCTCAGCCAAACCGCGTTGGCCGAACTGTCCCCGCCGACCAGCGAGGGCACGATTGTCTGCAACCCCCCCTACGGCAAGCGCCTCGGCCGCAGCAAGCAGCTGGGGGCGCTCTACAAGCAACTGGGCGATACGCTCAAGCAGCGCTTTAAGGGGTGGCGCGCCTGCATCCTGGCAGCCAATGCCGCCCCAACCAACCAGATAGGCTTGCGCCCCTGGCGCCGCATCCCGCTCTACAACGGCTCGCTTGCCTGCACGCTGCTGGCCTACGAGCTGTATTGAGGGCTTCGAGAACCATCTGCCCCAAAGCAAAATTGCTAAGGCAGAAATAGGCTGCAGTCTGCTGGTGCCTGCAACGGTACCGGGTTGGACTGTTTCGTTTGGAGCCGGACTGGAGATGTTTGCAGGAGTCGCCACGCTGGTTGCCACCGTTGGAGCGCTCAGTACTGGTGCACTGGCAATTGCCTATAGAGCCGCAGGTCGTGCTTGGCAGTGAGCGGTCGGCCGTTTAGCTCTCGCGCTCGCCGCTGCCATCTAGGCTGAGCGGTCCCGAACCGGTTGCCGTCAGCAGTAGCAGGCCGCCCAGAAGCGAGAGGTTTTTGAAAAACTGGGTCCACTCGCCGGCGGTGGTATGAAAGATCAGCGTGGTTGGGATCAAAAACAGGATCAGCGCGACGGCACCCCAGCGCGCTCCCACGCCCAAAATCACCGAAAGGCCGCCCAGAATCTCCAGCGCAATCGAAACGGCCAGCGCTACGGGCGGAACGGGCACGCCCATCTCGGCAATTTGCTGCTGGGTGGCCCCAAACGCCAGGATTTTATTAATGCCGGAGCGCAGGAAAATAACGGCTAGAAAAGTTCGGGCAACGAGCGGCAGGTATTTGGGTCCGCGCATGTCGGCTCCTCACAAAAAACGGCACTGCCGGTATTATTGCTTTCTTTGAGCCGTACGCCATCCCCTAAGCGGCAGGCAGCGCTGAGCGCGCGCGCGTGATATCGATAGCAATCTGGCCGTCAAAGTCGGCAATTGGCGGTGCCGGCTTGGCCAAGCCCACCTGCACTTGCTCGACCGGTTGCGATCGCAGGATGGTATCGGCAATTTCGGCAGCCAGCCGCTCCACCAGCAGGAACTGGCGCGTCCGGACGATCTGCTGCACGGCGGCAATGGTCTGGCGGTAGTCGAGCGTGCGCTCGATGTCGTCGCTCGCTGCTGCCGGGGCCAAATCCAGCCACAGGGTCAGGTCGGTCTCAAACCACTGGCCCAGGCGCCGCTCTTCGGCCAAAAACCCCGTATAGCCGTAAGCGCGGATGCCCGTGACCCGGATCGCATCCATGGCAGCCAGCTGGCCTAGGCCAAATCGCGGTGGGTAAAGGGCCGGGCGTTTTCGCCGGTGTAGGGGGCCGTTCGGTGACCGCCGCCGCGCAGGCGGTACTGGTAGGTCACCAGTCCTTCTAGCTCCACCGGGCCGCGCGGCGGCATTTTTTGCGTGCTGATGCCCACCTCGGCCCCAAGGCCGTAGCGAAAGCCGTCCGAGAAGCGCGTGGAGCAGTTGTGGAAGGCATTGGCCGAGTCAATTTGGGCCAGGAAGGTCTCAGCAGCAGCACTGTCTTGCGTCGCGATCGCATCGGTGTGGTGGGAACCGTAAGCGTTAACGTGCGCGATCGCCGCCTCGAGCGAATCGACGACCCGAACGGCCAGGGTGAGATCGCCGTACTCGGTCACCCAGTCCTGCTCGCTGGCAGCTGTCACTTGGAGAAATTCTTGCGTGCGCTCGTCGCCGCGCAGCTGCACTTCTTCCGCCTGCAACGCCGCTGCCACCTGCGGCAAGTAAGTACCGGCAATGGCCTGGTGCACCAGCAGGGTCTCCAGCGCATTGCAGGCAGCCGGGTACTGCGTCTTGGCATCCACTGCCAGCTGCACGGCCTGTTCTAGATCGGCCGCCTCGTCCGCATAGAGGTGGCAGATGCCATCGGCATGGCCTAGCACGGGGATATTGGTGTTGCGCTGGATGTCTCGGACCAGGGCGCTGGAGCCGCGCGGTACGATTAGGTCAATTTCGCCTTCCAGCGCCAGCAAAGCCTGGGTTTGCTCGCGCGTTGTTAGCAACCGCAAGGCCTCCGGATCGGCGGCCGTCTGGGCCAGTGCCCCGTGAATGGCTTCAATCAGGGCCTGGCAAGTGCGCGTTGCCTCCTTGCCGCCTTTGAGGATGGCACCGTTGCCCGATTTGAGTGCCAGGCTGGCGATCTGCACCAGCGCATCGGGTCGGGCCTCAAAAATGACCCCAATCGTGCCTAGCGGGCGAGTGACGCGCTGGAGCACTAGCCCCCGATCCAACTCGCGATGGATTTGGGTTACCCCCAGCGGATCGGGGAGACGAGCGACGTCGCGCACCCCCGCGATCGCCGCTTGCAGTTTGGTCTCGCCTAGCTTGAGGCGTGCTACCAGCGCCGGCGAGAGCCCCTCTGCCTCGGCAGCCTCGCAGTCGGCCTGGTTGGCCGCCACGATGGTCGGTGCGGCTGCTTCTAAGCCTTGCGCCATGGCCTCGAGGGCCCGGTTGCGCTCGGCCGCCGGCAGCTCCCCCAATTGGCGGGCTGCCCCGCGCGTTTGGCGGGCGGCCTCAACAAGCGATGCAGGGGCGGTTTGCGAGGCAACCATAAGCTGGCATTAGCAGCTAGCACGCAAGCAGTCTAACAAAATGGCGGCCTGGAGCCGCTCTAAGCCTCCAGCGGCACTTGCGCGCCCAGCGGCGCCGTGCGCGAGAGCCGCAGCTCGGGCTGGTCTTGCTGCAGCTGCTCCAGGTTCCACTGATTTTTAAACAGCAGCACGGGCCTATCCCAGTTATCTCGCACTAGGAGCGTGTTGAACAGGCGGCCCGCGCTCTCCAGCGCTGCCCAACCGTCCGAGACCCAGCGGGCCACCGTGTAGGGCAGGTACTCCAGCTGCGTCTCGACGCCGTACTCGTGCTTCATCCGATAGATCGCCACCTCAAACTGCAACTGGCCCACCGCTGCCAGGATGGGATCGCGCTTGGACTCATCGCTCGAGTACATGATTTGGATGGCGCCTTCCTCGCGCAGCTCCTGCAGCCCCTTGCGAAACTGCTTGAACTTGGATGGGTTGGGGTTGCGCAGGTAGGCAAACAACTCGGGCGAAAAGCACGGAATCCCCTCGTACTCTAGGCGCTGGCCGGTATAGACTGTATCGCCGATGGCGAAAGCGCCCGGGTTGTTGAGGCCAATGACATCGCCGGGATAGGCCACATCAACCGCGTTGCGATCCTGGGCGAACAGCTTCTGCGGGCGCGAGAGGCGCACGGTTTTGCCCGTCCGGGCGTGCTTGACGGCCATGTCGCGCTCGAATTTGCCCGTACAGACGCGCACGAACGCCATCCGATCCCGGTGCTTGGGGTCCATGTTGGCCTGGAGCTTGAAGACAAAGCCGCTGAACTCGGGGTAGGTAGGCGCCATTGTGCCAGCCGAGGAGCGGTGCGCTTCGGGCGGGCGGGCGCAGTCCAGAAAGGCATCCAAAAACAGCTCCACCCCAAAGTTGGTCATGGCGCTGCCGAAAAACAGCGGCGTCATCTCGCCCGCATGGACCTGGTCGCGGTCGAAGCGGGCGCCCATTTCGTCCAAGATCTCGAGCTCGTCTTTGAGCTGGTGGTAGAGCTCGGGCTCCAGGTGGTCCTCAATGGCGGGATCGCCCAGCGCGATGGTTTTGGTGGCGGCTCTCTGAGCCCCGTGCGCCTCGCGCTGGAACAAGTGGATGGTTTGGGTGGCGCGATCGAACACGCCGCGGAAGTGATCGCCGGTCCCGATGGGCCAGTTCATGGGATAGACCTGCAACCCTAGCTCGCGCTCGATCTCGTCGATGAGCTCCAGCGGCTCCCGGCTGGGGCGATCTAGCTTGTTGGCAAAGGTAAAGATAGGCAGCGATCGCAGGCGGCAGACCTCAAAGAGCTTGCGCGTCTGCGGCTCCAGCCCCTTGGCCGCATCGATCAGCATGACGGCATTATCGGCCGCGGCCAGGGTGCGGTAGGTATCCTCGCTGAAGTCTTGGTGGCCGGGGGTATCGAGCAGGTTGATCTGGTGCTGGCAGTAGGCAAATTGCAGCACCGTCGAGGTCACCGAAATGCCGCGCTGCTGCTCCAGCACCATCCAATCCGAGGTGACCTTGCGCTGCGCCCGCCGCGACTTGACGGCGCCAGCCTGATGGATGGCCCCGCCATAGAGCAGCAGTTTCTCCGTCAGCGTCGTTTTGCCCGCGTCCGGATGGGAGATGATGGCAAAGTTGCGCCGGCGGGCAACGGCGTCTTGCAATTCGGCCTGCGAATCGAACATAGGGATGGCACTGCGCGCAACGGCTACGCGAGTACTGCTCTTAAATCCTATCCCAATGCCCGGCGCTGGCTCAGGAGTCCCGCGTTTCCTGGGCCAAGCGGCGGAAGTAATCCATATCCTCGCTGTCAGGCCGGCGGCGCTCGGTACCGGCGCTTCCTGCCGCCGATGGCGTCTCGGTCGAAGCGGCCTCCGGGGTGGGAGCTTCGCTCTCGTCGCTGGCCTCGGCCATGCGCCGGCGCTCGCGCTCGGAGTTCATGCCCTGGGCCACTGACGGGTCCAGGTAGTACGTGCTGCGGGCGAGTCCCAGCGAGCGTCCGGCTGCTGCGAACGAGCGGCCCACCGCACCTGCCAGTCCGCGGGCCAACCGGCTTAGCAAACTGACCAGGCGGATCGCGCTATTGCGAAGGATTTGAATGGGGCGAAACATGGGATTTAGGCCGCCTTGCTATGACTGCCACCGTTTTCACATTTTATCATCCGGGCGAGCCATGGAAGGGGCGGCTGGAGGGCAAGATGGCGATTGAGGCCAAACGCCAAAGCGCTCTCGGTAAGGTTAGCCCCCATGTTCCAAACCACCCGCCGCCGCCTGGCGCTGTGGTACGCCGCCGTCACGGCCGTGCTGCTGCTGCTGTTTGCCACCGGCATCTACGCCTACGTTCGCAGCACGCTAATCGAGCGCGTCGATGACACCCTCCAACATGTGGTCGCCGTTGTGGAGCAATCGCTGGTCG
This sequence comes from Cyanobacteria bacterium QS_8_64_29, assembly GCA_003022125.1. Taxonomy (NCBI): domain Bacteria; kingdom Bacillati; phylum Cyanobacteriota; species Cyanobacteria bacterium QS_8_64_29. The sequence goes on from PXQH01000050.1 coordinate 18,815, forward strand.
TTCGATCCAGCGAGGCGCCCGATGCCCGCTACCGCATCGATGTGGCGGCGAGCTTCCGCGATGCCGCCGATCCCCTCGAGCCCGATCGCATCGATCTGGAGTGGTTCGATCCGCAAGGGCAGCGGCGCTGGTCCACCCTCAGCCATCCCTCCACCATCCCGCTCCATCGCGATCGCCGCATCGAGACCGTGCGCTTGCCTGTCGAGACCTCCGGTCGCTTGCTGCGGCAGGTGACCGCGCCCGTAAAAGCGGACGGCCAGCTGTTGGGCTATTTGCGCGCCAGCCACCCCTGGGTTGAGGCTGTCAAACCCATCCGGCAGTTGGTAGTGGATCTGGTGGCAGGCGCGAGCGTCACGGTGCTGGCGGTTGGCGCCATTGGGTGGTGGCTGTCGGGGCTAGCCATCCAGCCCGTGCGCGATTCCTACCAACGCCTGAAGCAGTTCACGGCCGATGCCTCCCACGAACTGCGCAACCCCATCGCCACGATCCAAACCAACATCCAAACGGCGCTGGCCTACACCGGCGCCGATTCCGAGCTGCAGCAGCAGCAGCTGCAAGTCGTCGAGCGGCTGACGCAGCGGCTGGGACGATTGGTCGATGACCTGCTGTTTCTAGCCCGCTCCGACAGCGGCACGATCCAGACCCAAAACGACCCCGTCCCGCTCGATGCCCTGTTAATGGCGGTTATTGAGGAACAACAAGCCGCGGCCGAGCGCAGCGGCGTGCAGCTACACTTTGAGCCCGTTGACCCCAATGGGTCGGAATCGGGCGAGACGTTTGCGCTCAACGGCGACTGGGATCAGCTCGCCCGCTTGTTTACCAACCTCATTGGCAACGCCATCGAGCACGCTGCTGGGACCGATGGAACGGCCTCGGCAGCGCCCGCGGTTACGGTGACGCTCGAGCGCGCCGGGCGGCGGGCCGGCTCGCCGCTGCAAGTCGCGGTCAGCGACACGGGGCCGGGCATTCCGGCCGAGGAGCTGCCGCACCTGTTCGAGCGGTTCTACCGCCGGCGGAACGCGCCAACGCCGCAAACTGAAGCCTCGGCCGGTGCCGGGTTGGGCTTGGCCATTGCCCGGGCGATCGTCGCCAACCACGGCGGCCAGCTGTACGCCAACAGCCTTCCCCAGCAGGGCACGATGTTTACCGTCTCGCTGCCAGCAACCGCCCCTTCTGCTGCGAGCTGAACGCCCTAGATGCCCAGTCGATGCGATCGCGGCGCGGGCAGCCAGCCGCGTGCAATCAAGCTTGGAGCTGTTTCAAGGAGAAGAACCATGGCAATCGAGCTGCGCGACGTTTCTGTTTCGCCTGCGGCAAGCGGGCGGGCTACCTAAAGGCGTCGCCCCCGAAATCGCCGTAAGCGCGGTCTTTGCAGCGACCAGGCAGGAACTGTCCCTGAAACGCAGCCGCGAGATCGAGCAGGCACCACCCGGCCGCATCCAGCAACTGTGGCAGCAAGCTTGAGGGGCTTGGGCCCCTGCGGGTTATGGGGGCGGAGGGACTCGAACCCTCACGGCCCTTACGGGCCAACGGATTTTCATTCCTCTGCGGCTTTCGCCGCGGTCGCTGAGGACCTGAGGAATCGGACCTTCTCTTTACCCGCAGCCGGACTGCTGGGGTAGCTCCCGTCAGGTCTCTGCACCTTCCGAGCGGCTTGAAGGAATGCGCTCGGCTTGGCTCAGGGTTGCCTTATCCGGGCTCGGACTTAGGTTCCCCTGAATTTGAGAGCGTTCGCTTGCGGCATTTCTGCCGCAAGGCTCAACGGTTTAAGTCCGCAGCGTCTACCCAGTTCCGCCACGCCCCCAAACCTATAGCGCTCTTATTGAAACATGCCGCTCGCTCAACGGACAAGCGTCCCTGCTGCAGCCACGTCCCTACGGTAAGATTGGGTGGAGCTGCCCGTTGGCCCACTGTCAGATGGTTCTCGCTTCAGTCTACCTATCGCTGGCCGCGCTTTATCTATTCATCCTGCCGGCTGCCACCTACAGCTACCTGCAAGCGCGCTGGTATCAGACCAGTGGGGTCGAGCGCTTTTTCATGTTCGCCTTGGTCTTTTTGCTGTTTCCCGGCATGCTGCTGCTGAGCCCGTTTCTCAACTACCGCCCCAAGCGCCGCCATCCCGCCGCACCGAAATAGCAGGAGGCCAGGCAGCATGCGGCGCATCGATGCCATCGGCATTGCTTTGGGCGCGTTATTAGCGGGCGGCGTTGCCTATGGGGTGCTGCAGTGGGCGGGCCTCGATCGCTTCGACGCCGGCATTGGGAGCCAGGTCCTGCTAGTGGGCGGATTGCTAGGCTGGCTGGCCAGCTACGTCCTGCGCGTCGTTGGGGGCAACATGACCTACCACCAGCAGCTGCGGAACCATCAGGATGCCGTCCTCGAGCAGCAACTGGCACAAATGAGCGACGATGAAATCGCCGCCCTACAAGCCGAAGTCGAGCGCGAGCGCGGCGAGGGGACTCGCCAGTAACCGTTCGGGAGCATCCAGATGGGAGCAGTCTCCGAGCGCTTGCAGGCCCTGAAGCGCGAGGGTCAGTGCGCGCTAATTCCGTTCATCACGGCCGGCGATCCCGACCTCGACACGACCGTGCAGGCGCTGCGCGCCCTCGATCGCGCCGGAGCCGATGTCATTGAGGTGGGCGTTCCCTACGTCGACTCCCTCGCCGATGGGCCCACCATCCAGGAAGCGGCCAACCGCGCGCTCGGGCGCGGCACTCAACTCGAGGATGTCCTAGCGGCGATCACCTCGCTCCGAGCGGAGCTGCAGGCCCCGCTGGTGCTGTTTGCTTACTTCAACCCCATCTATCGCTGCGGCATCGAGCGCTTCCTCGATCGCATCGCCAGTGCCGGTGCCAGCGGGTTGCTGGTCCCCGATCTGCCGCTCGAGGAGGCCCAGCGCCTGCTGCAGCCGGCCCGCGAGCGCGGCATCGAGCTAACGCTGCTGGTGGCCCCCACGACGCCACCGGATCGCCTCGCCGTGATCGCGCAGCAGTCCCAGGGCTTTATCTATGCCGTCAGCGTGACGGGCGTCACGGGCGCGCGCACCGAGCTGGCCCATCAAGTCGAATCGACGATCGCCCAACTGCGGGCCGCGACCGACAAGCCCATCGGCGTGGGCTTTGGCATCGCCGGGCCCGAGCAAGCGCGCCAGTGCAAGCAGTGGGGGGCCGATGCCGCGATTGTCGGTAGCGCCTTCGTGCGGCGCTTGAGTGACGGGTCGCCCGAGCAGGGGGTGGCGGCTGTTGAGACGTTTTGCCGCGATCTCAAGCACGCGATTGCGCCCTAGCAGCGCGGGGCTCAACCGCTCGGCCGGGCCATTGCCCGCTCGGGCTGGAGCATGCCGTCCTCGAGGTAGGTAATGCGATCGGCGGCATCCAGAATGCGGGGATCGTGAGTGACGATCAAAACCGTACAGCCCTTCTGCCGGGCCAGATGGCACATCAGCTCGATAACGTTGCGGCCGCTTTGCGAATCGAGGGCAGCCGTGGGCTCGTCTGCCATGACAATGGGCGGCTCCCCGGCCAAGGCGCGCGCGATCGCCACGCGCTGCTTTTGGCCATTGGAGAGCTGGGCGGGCTTTTGGTTGGCGTAAGGCCCCATCTCGACGCGATCAAGCAGCAGCTGGGCCTGCTGGCGCGCGCGCTGGCCGTGCTGCCCGTTTAAGTTGAGGACGAGCTCAACGTTTTCTGATGCCGTTAAGGCCGGGAACAGATTGAACGTCTGAAAGACAAAGCCAATGCGATGGCGCCGAATGGGCGCGAGCTGGCGCTTGGGGAGGCGCGTGATGTCTTGGCCCAGCAAGCGAATGCTACCAGCATCCGGTGTCAGCAAAGCGGCCAATACCGACAGCAGCGTCGTTTTGCCCGAACCGGAAGGGCCCATGAGCAACTGGATGGTGCCCTGGGGGACGGTCAGGTCGATGCCTTTGAGGATGGGGCGGCGCTGGCGGCCGGCGGCAAACGAGACCTCAATCCCTTGCGCCTCAATGGCATGGGCATCGCTAGGAACAGCGGCATTGCGGTTGCGGGACAGAAAGCGGCGCATGGTCCCTCGTATCAGGCTTTGAACACGTTGGCCGGATCCAGGCGCCTGACCTTCTGAATGGCAAACAGGCCCGATCCCACGCACATGGCAGCAGTTACCCCCAAAATGGCCAGCGCGCGGCCGGGGGTGATGGTAATGAGGATGCCTTGGGTTTCGTACGCCCACTGCGCTACGCCCAAGCAGAGAGCGAGGCTGGGCAGATAGCCCAGAAGCGCCATCCACAGCGCCTGCTCGACGATAATGCGATAGATGCGGCGCTCGGGAGCTCCAATGGCTTTGAGCGTGCCGAACTCTTTGAGGCGGTCGACAACCGCCGAGTAGAGGATCTGACTGACCACGACAATGCCAACGATAATGCCGACAGTGGCCCCCAGGCCGAGAATGAATCCGATTCCGGTCCGCTGCTGCCAGTAAGCCTGCGTTTTATCAATCAGCTCCTGGCGCGTGTAGGCTTGGGTGTTGGGCAACGCTTGTTCCAAGCGCTGCTTGAGCGGCGACAGTGCCTGCTCGGGCTCGGCTTCGACTAGTACAAACGTAATACCAATCCTCGTAGCTTATGCACTAGATCGCGATCTCCGAAGCTCCCTCAATATGGGAATTATGTTCTTTGGTAAGCGTGCATTTGCTGCTCAAATTGGTATAATGGGATCGGCAGGGGCCAGGGCTTGGGGTTGGGCCTGCGCTCGCAGCGTTGCGGCATTGAGCTGGAGGCGCGGGTAGCTAGCCGTACACTCGAGTTCTGCAGCAGCCTCGCAGGCAATCTCGGTGAGCTGCTCCGACTGCTGAAAGGCGCGAGCGTTTGCCAGCGAGGTCAGCACGAACGGATCGGAAACCAGCGAGCTATTGCCTTCAGTCAGGCCCGAAACTTGCGCCGCCAGCGAGCCGATTTGAATGAAGTCGCCTGTCTCATCGACCTGCAGCAGGTTGCCATCGGTGCGATCCACGATCGCGCGGTAGGGCGAGCTTAAGGCACCAATCTCGCCTGCAACGAGGTTTTGCGGGTCAAACAGTTCGCCTTCGGGGTCGAATCCGGTAACGCGGATGCGGGTCAGCGATGCTCCCCCTTCAGGTGGGATTGAGGGAGCCCCATCAAAGATCAAGCTCTCGGCACGCGCTACCCCCTCCAGATCCCGGGCTCGAGCGGTATATTCCGCCGGCATGGGCAATGTCAGCTCCAGTTGGACCAACTCTTGCGACGCCACCCAGATATCGGCAGTGGCGTTCTCGATCGGCTGGACGGTCGAGCGCGTAAAGCCGGTAAAAATGCCGGTTTGTAAGGTGATGAGGCTGACGGCAAACAGAATGCCTGCCTGCGCCACCAAAAAACGCGGAATGTCGGATAGCAGGTTTTTGCGAGCGACAGAGACCACGGCAAGCTTCCCGGATCGAGCGGTTGACGCTGCGCGCTGCCAACAGCGCAATTGTGGCACGAACGGCTTGAGCTGGACTGAGCTGCATCGCGCCCATCTCGGCCAATCGGCGCCCGGCCCGTCCGGCACATTTGAATGGAGCCGCAATGAACTACGCGCTAGCCGCTTCGCTGAGCTAGCGGTTTCCGACGCTTCTTCGCCCCCAGTTGCGCCATGCTTCCGCATGGCGTAGCGCTAGGCAGCTCAGCGTCTGACGAGGCACGTCCCGCACCCCGTGCCCAAGCCAACATGACCTGGGCGGCATTGCGATCCCGACCCTCAAGGTGACCGCACGACTGGCAGCAATGCGTGCGTTCGTCGAGGGCCTTAGGCGTCAGTTCCCAGCAACTGGCGCAACGCTGGGTAGGCTTGAGCTGCTGGGTGGAAGCCTCCAGGTAAACGCCGCCAGCCTCCTCAACCTTGTACCGGATGCGGTCTCGGGTCATGCCGATACCGACATCGAGCATCGAGCGGTTGAGGCGCGCCTTCGGGCGTTTCCCTTTCCCCTTGCCTTTGCGCGTCATGCCCTGCACGTTGAGCCGCTCAGTAGCGACCAGGCTGTTACGGCGGACGATCTGTGCCGCTACCTGATGGCTCCAGTCATGGCGCTGGCGGGCAACCTTGCGGCGCACCTTCCGAATGCGGGCCTGTTGCTTTTTCCAGCGGCGGGAAGCCTGAATCCCTTGCCGCTTGTTGGGCCTGCGCTTGCGGCGAAGCCCCCGGTAGAGGCGCTTTTCCTCGACTTCGGCTTGGAACTGGGGTGCCTCGATGGGCTCGCCCTGAGATGGCACGATGGCCGTCTTGCAGCCGAAGTCCAGGCCGACGGACCCCCGCCCAGTCTCTCGGGTAGGCGCGCACCGCACGGTAATGGAGGCGTACCAGTTCCGGCCGTTCCAGAAGATAGTGCAAGTGGTGGGCTTGCCCCACGTTCTTGCTTGCCCTCGCATTCGGATGTTGAGGCCCAAGTCTCTCAGCTCAAGGTGGCCGTGTTTTCCGTCCGTGCGAGCTTGCCACCCAGCAGCATCGGGATAGGCCCATCCCCGATACGTCCGCTTGGGCTTAAACTTGGGATACCTGGCTAGCCCTTTAAAGAAGCGCTGAAAGGCAAAGTCAACTCGCTTGAGCGTTGCTTGTAGGGTATGGCTGCCAAACTGTGCGTACTCGGGTAGGGCTGCTTTGAACTCGGGGAGGCTATTTTGCTGGTCTAGGTAACCAATGGATACGCCCAAGCGCTTGTACTGAGTCTTTCGATGGGAAAGGGCAGCATTGTACAGCTCGCAGTGGGCCTTTCTGGCGTAATGGAGCTTCCGCTCCGTTGACTTTCTGGGATAGAGCCTGAAAGTAACTCGGCGGGTCGCCATTAGCAAGCTTTGGCCTTAAGACTTATCCATTTTAACTTAGCGAATTACTCTTATCAATATGGACGCAAGAAAAGGCTCTCATAGCGTCTTTAACGTGCAACTGCACTTTGTCTTTGTGACCCATTACCGACGTAAGGCGATAACGGCCCCAATGATGGAACGAATCCGCTCGATGTCTTGGCAGGTATGCCGAAAGATGGCGTGCGACTTGTTGGAGTTTTCGGGGGAGACTGACCACGTCCATTTGTTAATAGACTTCCATCCCAGGAACGCTATCTCAGCGGTGGCAGGCGCTTTAAAAGCATCTACCAGTCGTGCCTTAAAGAAGGAGTTTCCTGACGAAGTAGCAAAATACTATCGAGGTGTCTCTTTCTGGTCGAGGGCCTACTACGTCGCCTCGGTAGGTGGTGCTCCCGTTGAGACGTTAAAAGACTACATCAAATCTCAGGATGCTCCCAAGAGCTAGGAAGTCTCGGAGGCATCGAGCCTCGCTCGACTTCCGCGCTATCCTTCCCCACGCCGCTAACGCTGAGCGTGGGGACTGCCGCGCAACTGTTCAAAGCTGGCGCAACCCCGCCTCCAAACCGCGGCAGACCCCAGCCAAAAAGTCGAGGTCGAGCGTCTCGTGGTGATCGCTGGGCTGGTGGTAGTGCGGATTGCGCATGAATGCGGTGTCGGTGACCATTACGGCGCTGTAACCGGCATCCCAGAACGGGGCATGGTCGCTGAGGCGAACCTCGGGGATCCAGTTGCCGCGGTTGGGCACTGGCAGCCACTCGGCTGGCGTACCCGAGGCGCGCATGTTGCGGCTCAGGCAGCGCAGATCGCCTAGGGCGGACCAATTACCAACAAAGCCGATGTAGTCGCCGCGATCGGGATAAAACAGGCCCAGGTTGGCAGGATAGTGCTGCGAGTTGGGGTTGGAATCGCAGTAGCCCAACATCTCCAGCGACAGCATCAACCGCAGCGGTTGCTGCTCGCGCTTTAGCTGCTGGACGTAAGCGGTGCTGCCCAGCAAGCCGGCTTCTTCCATATCAAAGGCCACCAAGCGCACGGGATAGCGCAGCGGCGCGGCCGCGATCGCGCGCGCCAGGGCGAGCAAGGCTGCGACACCGGAGGCATTGTCGTCCGCGCCGGGCGTACCGGGCACCGCGTCGTAGTGTGCTCCGACCAAAAGGGGCGGTCCCACCGGCGGTTCGGTTGCGGCCGGCAGGTTCAAGATCAAGTTTTGGTAGGTGCGGCCTTGCACCGAGAACGCGTGCGCGGCAACCGTGCCCCACTGCTGCAAGGTGAGGCGTACGTACTCCCGCACGTAAAAATGCCCCTGGGTGTGGAAAAACGGGTCGCGCTCGCGGACTAGGTTTTGCAGGTGCGCATCGAGCCAATCGCGCATGAGCCCTCACAGCCAATGGCCTCGAGCAACGGCAACCACGCGGCCGCCCACTGCGCTCTCAATCCCGGTGGGCGTGGTGCGAGCATACAACTGCAGCCGCGACGGCCGTCCCATGGCCTCGCCTTGAGCCACGCGGGCTGCGATCTCAGAGCGATCCCAGTAAGCGTGGGCCACCAGATAGGCGGCCAGGCAGCCGTTGGCGCTCCCAGTCACGGGATCTTCAGTAATGCCCCAGCGCGGGGCAAAGGCGCGTGCGCTCAGCTCGCAGTCGGCGCGGGGATCGGGGCAGAAGGCCAGGATGGCCTCCGCTGTAGCGCCCTCCACCAGCGCCTCGTAGCGGGCGCGATCGAGCTGGATGCGCTCCAGCGCAGCGCGATCGCCCACGGGCACCAGGATGAACGGCGTCCCAGTTGAAACGACCTGTACCGGAAAGCGCGCGTCCAAATCGCCCGGCGCCAACCCCAGGGCAGCTGCTGCCCTCTCGGCCGGCAGCGGATCCCCAAAATGCGGGCTGGCTTGCGGCAACCAATAATACCAATTCTCGTGGCTTGTGCACTAGATTTCGGCTTCCAAAACTCCCTCAATATGGGAATTATATTCTTTGAAAAAAAACGTGCATCTACTGCTCAAATTTGGTATAAATGGGTCCCTCAGCACCGGATTCGCAGCGGATGCGGAAGCGGCCGGCCGGTAGCTGCATCGCAATTGCCTCGCGCGGTGCCGCCGGAAACGGCCACTGCCAGACGTAGGCCGTGCCCAGCGCCGGATGGCCGGCAAATGCTAGCTCCCGCTGGGGCGTAAAAATGCGCAGGCGGCAGTTGCTGCTCCCTGTTGGATCGGCTGTAGCAAAGGCGGTTTCCGAGCAGCCGATCTCGCGTGCGATTTGCTGCATCCGGGCATCGCTGGTGGCAGCCGCTTCAGGGAATACTGCCAGCGGATTGCCCGTATAGCGCCCGATGGCAAAGACATCAACCCAATAAAATCGCACGGCCGACCGCTAGCGCAACTCTATCGCAAAGCCGATGCGGGCTCGCTTGAACCGCGCCGATAATAAAAGGATAAGACCTGGCTTAAACTGAGCCAAGTGAGGCAGCCATGTTTGCATTCAGCGCCACCGAGGGGATCAAGGGCTTGATTTTCCGGTTCGTCATTTTCGGTCTGGCGCTAGCCCTGCTGGCACTGGCCAATGCCTCGGTCAAGCCGCTCCCCCAACAGCATTGGATGCCCTTTCCTTACTAGCCTGAGCCTAGGCGTCATCTAGGACTGCCGGCGCTTCGAGATTGCCTGGCGGAACCCCAAGGCCACTAGCAAGTTTGACAGCGTCAGCAACAACTCGGCGCTGCCGTGCAACCAGTCAATATTGGCTAGCGATCGCCCGTAGGCCGCTTGGGCGTAGAGACCGGCCGGAATGGTGGCGAGCACGAACGCCAACAGTCCGTAAAAGCCTGCCAGGGCCAAGCGCGGTAGCTGCTGGGCGCGCGCGACAAACCCCAAAAAGGCCAAGTAGGGAAACAGCGAAACCCCAAAAAGCGTTTGCGCATCGAGCATGGGCGGTGCCCTCCTCCACCACAGCAGCCAGCCAGTTCAGCCCTGGGAGCGAGCGCGTGCTGAGCGCCAGATTCCCCATCCCGCGATCGCCAGCGTCGTGTTCCCTAGCGCTGTCATCCCGGCTTGGACGGTCACCAGCCACTGGAGCGATTCGGCATTGTCAAAAAAGTGCCAAGTCACCGCCGAGAGCGCGCCCACCAGCGCCGGCAGCATGGCAAGCGAGAGGCCCCACCAGATCCGGTTGCCGGTGACCTCGCCATAGGTCCAAACCAGCCAGATTGCCGCCAACCACTCTAAAATGCTGGAGACGTGCACGATCCAGGTGGGCACCGAGAGCGCGTTCATGGCAGCAGCTCCGCACGGCCATCCCCGATCCTAGCGGCCAATGTGCTGTCCAGCCTGGATGCCCATGGCAAGGCGATCACGGGCATGTCCCAACAGCGCGCCCTCCTGTGCGGGTATTACGGCTGCGGCAATGCTGGCGATGAAGCCCTGCTGGCCGCCTTGCTGCAGATGTTGCCTGCCGGTATTAGCCCCATTGCCCTCTCGGGTAATCCCGCTCAAACGAGCGATCACTTTGGCATTGCCAGTTACCCAGGCCGCTCGGCGGGATCCGTCCTGCGCGCGTTGCGCAGCTCGGACTGGTTTATTTGGGGCGGCGGCAGTCTGATGCAAGATGCCACCAGCTGGCGCAACCCGCTCTATTATGGCGGGCTCATGGCGCTGGCCCAGCAGCAAGGATTGGGGACGATCGCGTGGGCGCAGGGGATCGGGCCGCTGCGGCAGCCGCTAACGCGCTGGGTGGCCCGGCGCGCGCTGGCAGGCTGCGATGCCATCAGCGTCCGCGATTCCGCCTCAGCCCAATGGCTCGAGCAGTGGGGGCTTCCAGCCCGTTTGGCTCCCGATCCGGTCTGGGCGCTGGAAGCCCCGACGGTTGCCGAAGCAGCAGCGCTGCCAGTGCCCTGGGTGGCGGTAACGTTGCGCGCCCATCCACAACTGACCCAGCGTCGCCTGGCCACCCTAGCCGCTGCTTTGCAGCAGTTCCAGCACGCCACGCAGGCGTATCTGGCGTTCATTCCCTTCCAACCCGAGCGCGACTGCGCGATCGCGCAAGCGGCTGCTGCCGAGCTGGATGGCCCCTACAGCATCCTGACGCTCTCCGATCCGGTGGCGTTCAAAGGAGCCTTTTGCGGCAGCGAGATGGCCATCAGCATGCGCTTTCACGGCTTGATTGCGGCGGCGGCTGCCGGCTGCCGTTGCTTTGCCATTGGCTACGACCCCAAGGTGAGGCAACTCCAACAGGATCTGGGCTTGCCCGGGTGGTCGCTAGCGCAGCTCCCCGCCGACGCCGATGCCATTGCCCGAGCCTGGATCGCCCACTACCGGGAAGGCCGTCCGCTACCGCCAGCGCAACGGCAGGCGTTGCGCGATCGCGCCCGGCAGCATCAGGCGCTGCTAGCCGCTGCCCTGCAACTGTCAGGCCGCCAGTAAGCCGTTGCCCTTTTGCGCGTTTGCGCCACTGCTGCTAGGTTGCCCACCGAGCGGCAATGAAGAGCAAGGCCCATGAGCGAACCCCACTCCTCCCATCCCCAGTTCAACGAAACCGCCCACGGGGTGCCTGAGCTCGAGGGCACCGCTACCGCATCCCAGGCCCCGCATAACGCTACTGAGTCTGAGCCCGAACCCGCTGCAGGCGGGGAAACCCAAGACAAGAGCGATGCAGCGCAAGCGCGCGAGCTGGCAAACCGCGTTGCCGAGCTGGAGCAACAGCTAGCCGAGTCCCAGGCGGTCATGCAAGCGCAGCGCCAGCGCTTGGAAGGCACCGAGTCGCTGCTAGAGCAGCGTGATCGGGAACTGGAATCGACGCAGGCGATCGCCTCGCAACTATCGCAAGAGCTGGCCTCGGCCCGCCAAACCGTCGAGCAACAAAACGCGTCCCTGCAATCCCTGTCGCAGCGCCTATCCGACAGTCAGGCCCGCACCGCCGAACTGGAGCGCGAGTGCGCCCTGATCCGGCAGGAATGCAACGAGCAGTCGTTCCAGGTCTCGCAACAGGCCGGCCAACTGCGAGACCTGCACCGGCGCCTCAAGCAGCAGCGGCGCTACACGCGCCAGTTCAAGCTAGCGCTGCACCAGTGCCTGGAGACCTCGGCCAAAACGGGTTTTGGTACAGGCACGCGATCGCGCCCGCAAGCGCTGCCTGCCCAACCCATTCCGCCCTGGTCGGAAGCGCGCGAGGCACCTGCAAGTGCCTCCTCGGCCGCCGCTGATGCCGAAGCGGCAACGACCGTGGAGGCGCACGCCCAACCCACCGCTGAAGCGCCGGAGGCAACCGATGCCCCGCAACCCGAGTCGGCGGCCGTTCCGCAACCGGATTGGCCTGCGCCGGCGATCGCCGCTGCCGGGAGCGCCCAACCCCGCTCGGCTGATGCCATCGATCTGCCCGGTTTTTTGGGTCACTCCGCTCGCTGAGCGTTGCGCCCGCTAGGGCGGGGCGGCTCCACCAGCCGCTGGGGGTGGCCCAATCCCGTGGTGACGGCATAGCCCCAGCTCAGCAGCCGCAGCCAGAGTCCCGGAGAGCGACGCTCCAACCACGCTCGGTTGCGGCGAAGCCAACGCGGCAACCACAAGCGCACGAACCAGCCCACAGCCGCCTCGCGCGTAAAGTTGAGGTAGCTGCCCAACCAACGCCGCAGATCGCGCGCGCCGGCCTGCTCCCAGATCCAGCGCAGCAGCGCGGGATTGCGGAATGCCGCCTTGAGCGCGAGGCGATTGAAGGTTGCCCAGTCGGCGCGGTCCTTGATGAAAGCATCGGCCACCCCCGGCGGCTCGCGGGCGAGCAAGCCGAAAAAGGTGTTGAGCATGGCGTTGATCCGCGCCGGCGGCAAGCGGGCGCCGGTGGGCACCATCATGCCTTTGGAAAACAGCCAGGTGACGGCCACATTGACTTGGTAGGCGCGGATGCGGTTTAAATGCCGTGCCTCGAGCAGCTCGTGCCGCAGGGCGGTATCGAGCAGGGCTGTCAGGCGGGGTAGGTTGCGCACCAGCGAGCCGAACCCAGTAAAGACCAGCGGCGATTGCAGCGAGGCGGCATCCCCCAGCGCCAGCACCCGATCGCAAGCCACTTGCCGGTCGCGGCCGCTGGTGCTGAAGTGCCCGGGAATGTAGCCAAAGGTGGGCTTTTTCCAGCGCAGCGCCTCCGGATCGCAGCGGCGGTACTCGGGCAGGATGGTGAAAAAATCCTCGTATAGGGCCAGCAGCGAGCCTGGGTTATCAGAGTGGGGTTGGTGGTAGTGGAACAGATAGACCGCCAGCTCGCTACCGGCGCCCGGGAACAGCTCCCAAATGAGCTGCCGCCCGCGCGAGATGTCGCCGTGGGAGTTCAAGACATCGCCGTAGCGCGAGTCCCAGACCGTGGCATCAATGCCCTCGGCAATGACCGCGCCAACGGTGGGGCAAACGCTATCGAACGCCCGCCCGCCGTTGAGCTGCCAGGCAATGGGCGAAGCACTCCCCATGGCATCCACCAACAGGCGCCCGCTGGCCTGGTGGCGTGCCTGAGTGGGCCGATGCTGCAGCTGGACTGCGACCCGATCGGCGCCCACCTCCGCCTGCAAAAAGTCCGTCTCGTCCCAAATCTCGCCGCCTGCCTGGCGCAGCTTGTCGCCGCATTGGCGCAGCAGTTTCTCGGCATCGAGCGCGACGTTGAGCACGTTGGGAGTCCGCAGCACCTGGGCCTGGAGCGCAGGGGGCACGTTGCCGTCAAAAAACTTGCTAAAGCCGTCTTCGTACTCCCGCGCGATCGCCGCCTCGAGCTCGTCCGCATCGAACAACCCCAAATCGATCAGGCTCTGGAGCTCACCGCGCGAGATATTCCACTCCCGGTTCATGCGCCCGAACGGTAACCGCTCCACCAGAAAAACGCGATAGCCCAACCGAGCCATGATGGCGGCGTGAATGACGCCTAGGGCCCCACCTACGTAGATGAGGTCGTAGGGAGGCGGCGGCTCGCTCGCCTCGGGTTGGGGGCGGTGGGTGATGGCCTGTTGGGGAGGCTCGGGCTGGCGGACGCGCGCGCGCCAGCGCCGCTCCCACCAGTAGACGCGCTCGAGATCGCGCTCGCCGTTGGGCATTTGGCGGAAAAAATGCACGGTTTGGGGGTAGTGGGGCGCTAGCGCCTCAAAGATGTTCGACGGCGAGCCTTCAATAGCGGGCAGCTCCGGGTGGCGGGGCGGAAAGCGCTCGCTGCAGGCCCGCTCCAGCTGCGCCCGGATTGCGCCCTCGCCGGGCAGGTGATCGCGCCCCCAACGGAACAGCTTGAGGTAGCTCGTTCGCTGCAGCGACCAAACAAAAGCCGAGAGCTCGCTCACCCGACCGGCCCATTGCAAGCGGATGCCATCGGGGGTCAGGGATTTGGTGCCGCGCGGCGGCTGCCACTGCTGCTGCAGCCACTGGCGGACGGTTGCCGTATCGGGCGTTGGGATTTCCAGATAGAGCAGTTGTTCCATGACCGGCAGGCGCGCGCTTGCGGGACCAACCAGCGGTCCCATCGCGTCGTGCGCTAATGTGGGCTCATCCAAATCTTAGAACGCTTAACATCCAGTTACTGGCCGGTGTGCGGAGCGCTCGCTAGCCCAGTTTCCGGGAGCATCCATGGCTTACCCCATTCCCACAACCCCAGAAGAGATGACCGCATTGCGCCAGCAGCCTCTGAATGAGGAGTTAGTGGCCGCTGCCATCGCCGGCGTCGTTCGCATTGCGCGATTGCGGGGTCAGTCGCTGGAGGAGGTGACCGCCGAAGTCTTGGCTGACGACCGGCTGCTGGATCCGAGCCAGCGCCACCGCCTGAGCGAGGTGCTGGCGCGCGCTTGGCAGGCCTTGGCCTAGCGCTGCTAGGAGGCGCTGGCCGATTGCCGGTGGATGGACCACAGCGGGAGCGCCTGCCGGGGATTGAGCCGGATGCCCGCGACCCCAGACTGGGCGAAGATTGAATCTTGGCTCTGCCAGAGCGGAATGTAGGGGACATCCTCGGCTAGCTGCTGCTGGATCTGGCGAAACAGGCGCTGCCGCGCTTGCGGCTCGCGCTCGCGGCGCTCGCGCTCGATCAGCTGGTTGATGCGCTCGCTGTAGTAAAACGAGCCCTGGGACTGAGCGCCCCCTTGCTGGCAGCCGCCCTGGGGCGAGCCCTGCTGGCAAGCCAGGAAGGGTTCCAGGTAGTTGTCGGCATCGAGAAAGTCGGGATACCAGTCGACGAGCGTGGCCGGATAGCTCCCCTGCCCGATCTCGTCAAAGAACCGAGCCGACTCCACGCTTTGGGGCTGAAAGCGAATCGCGCCGTCCAGTTTTTGCTGGGCAAAGGCGCGCAGCGTTTGGGCGAGTACGCTTCGGGTTTTGGAGCCCGAAGGGTACCACATGGGGATAGTGGCCGGATTGTCGCTACTGTAGCTGGCCTCCTGCAGCTTCTGCCGGGCCAGGTCGAGGTTGGCTTGGCCGTAAGCCTGCTTGAACGCCGGTTCGTGGGCCTCAAAGGTGGTAGGGACCAGGCTGTAGAGCGGTTTGCCCTGGCCGTTCAACACGCGCTCCACCAGCTGCTCGCGATCCAGCGAGGCCGCGATCGCCTGCCGCAGGGCCTGATCGCCGAGCGGATCCTGCTGCAAGTTGAGCGCCATGTAGCTAACGGTGACCCCAGGGGTCCGCATGGCCTGCCATTTGTTGGCCTCTGCCCCTTGCCGCAAGGTTTGGGTTTGCTGCGGGGTCAGCGACAGGTAGGCAACATCGACGCTGCCCGAGCGAAAGGCATTGAACAGGTTGGCGGGCTTGTCTTTATAGATTTGGATGTCAACGCCATCGTTGGCAGGGGGATCGCCCCAGTAGTCCTCAAAGATGTCTAGCGTCAGCGAGTCGCTGCTAAATTCTGCTAGCCGGTAAGGACCAGTTCCCACGAAGGTCTTGGGCTCAAACTTGCCTTCGCCAATTTCGTAGGCCTGAGGCGATACGGCACAGGTACCGGTGAAAGCCAGCAGCGATGGCAGGGCGACAAAGGGGTTCTGCAGCCGGATGGTGAGCTCGAACTCGCCCGTGGCCGAGACCGACTCGACAAATTCATCGAGCAGAAACGAGGGCTTGCCGCCGTTTTCCATAAAGCGGCGCAGCGAGAACGCCATCGCTTCGGCATTGAAGGGCGTTCCGTCGTGAAAGGTGCCCCCCTCGCGCAGCGGAATGGTGTAGCGCAGGCCATCGTCGCTGACTTGGGGCATGGCCGTTGCCAGTTGCGGCTTTAGCTCTGCCGTCTCGGGGTCATAGGCGTACAGGGTCTCGCCCAGGTTGTAAATGGGCAGATTCAGGGCAGCGACTTCATAGGTACTGGCTGGATCGAGGGTGCTGGGGTCTAGCGTCGTCCCCACTGTGATGCGGTCGGGCTCGCTCGAGCCGCCACCATCGGGAGCTTGCTCACCGCCACTGCAGCTGACGGCCAACATGGCGCACAGCAGAAAGGCAGCCAGGTACTGGCCCCAGCGGCGCCAGGTGCGAGGGACAGTCAAAACAGGCATGGTTTGAGAGTGTTAGATGGTGTAGTGGAGCGGGAAGGATTTGGCCTCTTTGGGCCGAATGTGGACCCGCTGCTGGGGCGATAGTCGCAACGCATCGAAGCGATCGCGCGGCAGGTGCGCGTGAATGACCTGCGCGTCGTCCAGGACCAACTCTAGCTGCACTTCCCCCCCTAGGTGAATGAGCCGCTCGACCGTCGCCGGGACCGTGACGCTGTTGGGCTCGGTCTCGATGGCGACATCGTGGGGGCGGAAAAAAATATCTGGCTGGGCCGAGTTGGCCTGCGCCCCAACCAAGTGCGAGTCGCTAGGTAGGACATTGACGGGCCCAATAAAGCGCATGACAAACGGGGTCGCCGGGTGAGCGTAAATTTGCTCGGGCGGCCCGACTTGCTCGATGGCCCCTTCATTCATCACCACGATGCGATCGGCGACCGACATGGCCTCCTCGTGATCGTGGGTGACAAAGACCGTGGTGACGTGAGCTTCATCGTGCAGGCGCCGCAGCCAGCCCCGCAGGTCCTTGCGGACTCTAGCATCCAGCGCGCCGAATGGTTCATCTAACAGCAACACCTGCGGCTCGGGAGCCAGCGCCCGTGCCAGCGCCACCCGCTGCCGTTGACTGCCCGAGAGCTGCGATGGGTAGCGATCACCGAGCCCTTGCAAGTTCACCAGCGCCAGCAGCTCGTCCACGCAGGCGGCGATCTGCTTTTGGGGCAGCTTGCGCACCTCCAGGCCAAAGGCAATGTTTTGGCGCACGCGCATGTGCTTGAACAGGGCGTAGTGCTGGAAGACAAACCCAATGTTGCGGTCTTGCACGCGCGTGCGGGTGCTGTCTTCGCCGGTCAGCCAAATCCGGCCCGAGTCCGGCAGATCTAGCCCCGCAATCAGGCGCAGCAAGGTGGATTTGCCGGAGCCGGATGGCCCCAGCAGCGCCACCAGCGAGCCGCGGGGGATCTCCAGGCTCACCCGGTCGACGGCCGTAAAGTCCCCGAACTGCTTGGAAACAGCTTCGATGGCGATCCCCAAGACGCCCTCCGCAACTGGGAGCGGGTGCGATCCTGCAAAGAGAGTAGCGACCCAATCTCCGGTTTGTCGATAGAGTTAGCGTTGTTTGACAGCGGCGGGCCGGACGCCCCCAAGCGCCGATGGTAGACTCGGGCCGCAGCGGCCAGGGGTGAGCCGGCATGGCAACCGTCATCAGCACCGTCAACATGAAAGGCGGCGTGGGCAAAACGACGCTCACCGTCAACTTGGCAACGGCCCTCGCCTGGCACTACGGCAAGCGCGTCCTGGTGGTCGATCTCGACTCGCAAGTGAGCGCCACGCTCAGCTTGATGCCGCCGCAAGAATTTGCCCAGGTGCGCAAAGCCCGCCGCACGCTCAGCTACCTGATCGACCGCCTGGTGCAACCCCACATCCAGCGCAAGTACTGGACCCCGGATTTGGTTTGCTCGCAAATGGGCCAGGTCAGCGGGCTGGAGCTGCTGCCAGGGGACCTGGAGCTCTACGACGAGTATCGGGTGGCCCAAACGCTGCACAAGCGCGCCGTCGAGCAATCCAGCCAAAGCTTCCACCAAGTCTGGATGGCCTTCGAGCGCACGCTGGTGCGCACCCTTTTGGAGCCCGTCCTGGCAGACTACGACTACATTTTTTTGGACTGCGCGCCCGGCTACAACCTGCTTACCCGCAGCGGTATTGCCGCCAGCCACTACTACTTGCTGCCCGCACGCCCGGAACCGCTCTCGCTGGTTGGCATCCAGCTGCTGGAGAAGCGCATTGCCAAGCTCAAGCAGAGCCCAACCGCAGCTGACGAGGACCTAGCCGCGATCGCCTTACTGGGCATTGCCTTCATCCACTCCAGCAGCAACATCTTCAGCCGCTACTACAAGCAGGTCATGCAGCGCATCGAGCAGGATTTTGCGGCGGAGCAGATTTTTGCGACCGGCATCCCCATGGATGTCAACGTCGCCAAGGCAGTGGATCGTTTTACCCCCGCCGTGCTGGCTGCCCCCAACTCGCCGGGCGCCAAAGCCTTTGCCAAGTTTGCCGACGAGTTTGTCGGTAAGCTCCAGGCACGCGCCGCCGCGCCTGGCTCGGTCGCGGCGGGCTAAGCAGCTCACGCCGGCGGCGCGGGGCTGCCCAGGCGGTAGCCGCGGCCGTAAACCGTGTGGATGAGCGGTTCCTCCTGAGGCCCCTCAATCTTGCGGCGCAGCAAGCGGATGCGGGCGGCCAGAACGTTGCTGCTGGGCTGGGCCTGCCCCGACCAGAGGCGCTCGCGGATCTGGGCGTGGCTCAGCACCTGGCCGGGGTGGCGCATCAGCAGCGACAGTAGCTGGGTCTCTTGGGCCGAGAGCTCGATGGCGCGGCCGTTGCGGTAGGCCAGTTGGTTGTCGCGATCAAGGGTAAGATCGGCTACCTGCAACCGCTCGGCCGCCGAGGCCTCGCCGGCGGCAGCGCGGCGCAGCAGGGCGCGGACCCGGGCCAGCAGCTCGCGCAGCTCGAACGGCTTGACCAGGTAGTCGTCGGCGCCGGCATCCAGCCCCGAGACGCGATCGTCGAGGGTGTCTTTGGCGGTCAAAAACAGCACGGGCGTGGCATCCCCACACGCCCGCCGGCGCTGGCAGATTTGCAGGCCGGAGCGCTCGGGCATGAGCCAATCCAGAATCAACAGATCGTAGGCGCGTTGCGCGGCCAGCCGCTCGCCGGTGATGCCGCAGTTGGTAACATCGACATCGTATCCTTCGCGGCGCAGGACCTGCGTCAGCGGGTCGGTGAGCTCGCGCTCGTCATCGACTAGCAGAATGCGCACGGCCAGCGCTCGATCGCGAAACGCACCCATGGCATCGACTCTTACGGTAGCGCTGCCCAAAGGCGTCCTGCTGCAAGACAGCATTCGCCTGTTCCAGAATTTGGGGCTGGACTTTAGCGCGTTTTTGGACGAGCGCAACCGCCAGCTCCAAATCGAGTCGCCTCAAGGCCAAGCGCGCGCGCTGCTGGTGCGGGCGCAGGACGTGCCGGTGTACGTCGAGTACGGGCAGGCGCAACTGGGCATTGTCGGCTATGACGTGCTGCGCGAGAAAAAACCGCAAGTTGCGGATCTGGCCGATCTGGGCTTTGGGGCCTGCCGCATGTCGGTGGCGGTACGCGAGCGCGACTACCGCCGCAACCGCTACCGCAACGTGCTGGATCTGCCCCCGCACTGCCGCGTGGCCTCTAAGTTCGTCACCTGCGCCTGCGACTGCTTCGAGCGGCTGGATCTGCCGGTGGAGATCGTGCCGCTGTCGGGCTCGGTGGAGCTGGGCGCCATTACCGGCATGGCCGAGGCGATCGTCGATTTGGTCTCGACCGGGCGCACGCTGCGCGAGAACCAGCTGATCGAAACCGATGACGGCCCGCTGTTCCAAAGCACCGCTCACCTGATCGCCCACCCGCTCAGCTACCGCCTCAACCGGGGCAACCTCGCCCCCTACGTGCGGCACTTGCAAGCCAGTGCCGCTGAGGCCGCCCCAGCCCAGGGCTGAGCTACAGTGGGCCCTGCGCCGTTTGTCAACGTGATCGCATCGGGAGTGCCATGGCAGCGCCTGCTTCGGCCGCCCAGGGACGCCGCCGCGACAGCGACTGGCACCTTTTGCAGCGCATCGTTCCGTATGCTCGCCGCAACAAGCGGCTGCTGGCCGTATCGCTGCTGTTTTTGTTCCCGCCGGCGCTGGCAGGGGCCCTGCAGCCCGTTTTGATCGGGCAAGCCATCTCGCTGGTCAACGACGAGGCCGTTTGGGGCTGGCTGGATCCGCTATCGCTGCGCCAGGGGATCTACGCCCTGGCCGGACTGCTGCTGGCAACCATCCTGGTGCGCTTAATGTTCGATGCGCTCCAGGGCTATCTGGTCCAGCGCTTCGGCCAGCAGGTGACAGCCGGCATCCGCGAGGACCTGTTCGCCCACGTGACGGCGCTGGCCTCGCGCTTTTTCGATCGCACCCCGGTGGGGCGGCTGGTGACCCGGCTCACCAGCGATGTCGAGACCCTGGGCGACGTGTTCTCCTCCGGGGCGATCGGCATCCTGAGCGACATCGTGCGCATTGTCGTGCTGCTGGTGGTGATGTTTGCGCGGCAGTGGCAGCTCGCCGGGTTGCTGCTGCTAATGCTGCTGCCGGTGAGCGTGCTGATCGTGCGCTTCCAACAGCGCTACCGCCAGGCCAACTACACCGCTCGGCAGGAGCTCTCCACGCTCAACGCCACCCTGGCCGAGAACCTGGCAGGCATCAACATCGTGCAGCTGTTTCGGCGCGAGCGACTCAACAGCGAGCAGTTCCGCGCCACAAATACTCGCTACATCCGCGCGGTCCAGCAGACGATTTTCTACGATGCCAACGTCTCGGCCACGCTGGAGTGGTTTGGCTTTGCCGGCATTGCCGCCGTTTTGGGGGTAGGTGGCCAGCTAGTCGTGCAGGGCGGGCTGACGCTGGGTACGCTCTCGGCGTTCATTTTGTTTTCGCAGCGCCTGTTCGAGCCGCTGCGGCAGTTTGCCGACAAGTTTACGCTGCTGCAGTCGGGCTTTACTGGGATCGAGCGCATCAGCGAAATTGCCAACGAGCCCATCGAAATCGCCGATCCCCACAGCCGCGATCGCCAGCAGCTCGCGCGCAGCGCGCCCGGCCGCCGCGGCGAGATTCGCTTTGAGCGGGTTTGGTTTGGCTACAAACCGGATGAGTACGTCCTGCAGGATCTCAGCTTCACCATCGAGCCTGGCGAGCGAGTCGCCATTGTCGGCCCTACTGGAGCGGGCAAAAGCTCGGTGGTTCGCCTGCTCTGCCGGCTCTACGAACCCAACCACGGCCGCATCCGGGTGGATGGCATCGACATCCGCCAGCTGCCGCAGGCCGAGCTTCGCCGCCACGTGGGCGTCATCCTGCAAGAGAACTTTCTCTTTGCCGGCACCGTCCGCGACAACATTGCCCTGGGCGAGCCTTATTCCCTCCAGGCCATTGAAGCCGCCGCCCGACTGGTGGGCGTTCACGACTTCATTGCTTCGCTGCCGCAGGGCTACGAGACCCAGCTGCGGGAGCGCGGTACCAACTTATCCGGCGGCCAGAAACAGCTGCTGGCCTTTGCGCGGGTGGCCGTTCGCGATCCGCGCGTGGTGGTGCTGGATGAGGCGACCGCCAGCTTGGACGTGCGCACCGAGGCTGGCATCCAAAGCGCGCTGGAATCGCTCCTGGCTGATCGCAGCGCCATTATCATCGCCCACCGCCTGACTACCATTCGCAACGCCGATCGCATCCTGGTGCTGCAAGACGGCAAGCTCATCGAGCAGGGCAGCCACCAGGCGCTGCTGCGCCAGGGGGGCGAGTACGCCCAGCTGTACCGCTTCCAGCGCACGCAACAAGCCAGCGCCGGCAGCGAGCGCAGCTAGCCGTGGTTTCGGATCCGTCGCGCAGCGAGGCCATCCTGCGGTTTTGGTTCGGCACGCCCGAGTGCCCCCACCCGGACGGCGGCCGGGCGCGCAAAGCCTGGTTTGCCAAAGACCTGGCCTTTGATGCCGCCGTGCGCGCCGAGCTCGAGCCCGACTACCGGCAAGCAGCCGCCGGCAAGCGCCAGAGCTGGCAAGGCGCGCCCCGCAGCTGCCTGGCGCTCATCCTGCTGCTGGATCAGGTGCCGCGCCAGCTGTTTCGGGGCCAGCCGCGGGCGTACGCCACGGACCCCCAAGCCCTAGCGGCAGCGCAGCATGCGGTCGAGCAAGGCTATGATCGCACACTGCTGCCAGTGCAGCGCTGGTTCGTCTACATGCCGTTCGAGCATGCCGAGAACCTGGCCACCCAGAACCGGGCCGTGGCATTATTTTCTACCTTGGAAGGGGATCCGCAAAGCGCTCGCACCATCGCGTTTGCCCACCGCCACCGGCGCGTCATCGAGCGCTTCGGCCGCTTTCCCCACCGCAACGCCATCCTGGGCCGCCCCAGCACGCCCCAGGAGCAGGCGTTTTTGGCCCAACCGGGCTCATCGCTTTGAACGCGCCAACCGATCATGGCCAACCGGGACAAGCTTCGCGCCAAGCTGCAGCAAATCGACGGCCAAAGCTACAAGGCCTACAAGGACATTCGCGGCCGCTACGACTTCGGCGACTTTGAGCTGCTGATCGACTATGTCCAGGGCGATCCCTTCGCTGCCCCCAGCCAGCTGCGGGTGCGGGTGCCGCAGTCGGTGGCCGGATTCCCGCGCGCTTGCTATCAGTCCCGCAGCCGCGAGGTGGCGCTGCGCGATTACCTCACGCGGCAGTTCGCGCGCGTTGCGAGCAAGCTCAGCACCTCGCGCGGCACGGGCAAAAGCGGCACCATCGCCATCGCGCGTACCGGTCAGGAGGTGCTGGAGCGCAGCGCCGTCTGGGTTAACGATGAGCGGGTCGAGGCGCGCTTTGTGGTGGGGCTGCCGGCCCAGGGGCGCCGCGTTCTGGGGCGCCAGGCCATCGAGCTGCTGTGCGAGGACATCCCCGAGATTGCCGATCGGGCGCTGCACTACCGCTCGCTCAGCGCCGATAAGATCCGGCAGCACGTCGAGACCGTTGAAGATGCCGACGGGCTGCGCCAGCAGCTGCGCCAGCACGATCTGGTGGCGTTTGTCGCCGACGGCGCCATCCTGCCGCGCCGCTCGGGGGTCGACGATCGCCCGCTGCAGGATGAGAGCGTGGTCCCGTTTCAGTCCCCGGCGGCGCAGCGCGTCGAGCTGGTGTGCCCCAACCGCGGCGCCATCCGCGGCATGGGCGTGCCGCGCGGCGTCACCCTCATTGTGGGCGGCGGCTACCACGGCAAATCTACGCTGCTGCGCGCAATCGAGCTAGGGGTCTACAACCGCATCCCGGGCGACGGGCGCGAGTTCGTCGTTGCGGACGAAGCCGCGGTCAAAGTGCGCGCTGAGGACGGGCGCAGCATTGCCGGCACCGACATCTCGCCGTTTATCAATCAGCTACCGCAGGGCCGCTCGACCCAGAACTTTACCAGCCCCAACGCCAGCGGCAGTACCTCGCAGGCGGCCAACATCATCGAGGCCCTGGAGGCGGGGGCGCAGGTGCTGCTGCTGGATGAAGACACCGCGGCCACCAACTTCATGATCCGTGATCGCCGCATGCAGCAGCTCATCAGCAAAGCCAAAGAACCCATTACGCCGCTGATCGATAAAATCCGGCAGCTGTACACCGACTGCGGCGTCTCCACGGTGCTGGTCATGGGCGGCAGCGGCGATTACTTCGACACTGCCGATACGGTCATTGCCCTGGAGAACTTCCAACCAGCGGACGTGACGGCGCAAGCGCACGCGATCGCCGAGGCCACCCGCACCGAGCGCAGTGCCGAGGGCGGCGAGCATTTTGGCACCCTGCGCCCGCGCGTCCCGCTGCCCGAGAGCATCGATCCCAGCCGCGGCAAAAAGGCCGCCGATATTAAAGTCCGCGAGCGGGACGCGATCAGCTTTGGCGAGCAAACTATCGATTTGGCCGCCGTGGAGCAACTGGTGGACTCGGGGCAGCTGCGCGCGATCGCGGTAGCGCTGATTTACGCCAAAAAGCACTACCTGGACAAGCAGCGCCCCCTACCGGATGTGCTAGCGCGCGTCATGGCTGACATTGACGAGCAGGGCCTGGATGCCATTGCCGCCTCGCCGCAAGGCGATTTGAGCCGCTTCCGCCGCTTTGAGCTGGCAGCGGCCCTCAACCGGTTGCGGACGCTGCAAGTGCGCTAGCGGCTCGCTGCTGCGCCGGTGAGCTAGCCTGTTGCTGCCAGCGCGAGCCGAATCGCAACCCGCGTTTCCGCACTGCTGGGCGCGCGCTCGCGAGGTCGTGCAAGCCGTTCGGGCTGAGTTTTTGCAATGGGCGCCCTCTGGCGCGATCGCCCACGAGCCGCAAGCCCGTTGGCTATGGGTGCGGCGCGCTCACAAAGCGATGCCCTGGCCGCGCCCAGAACGTGGCAGATCTCACTATCTAGGCTTGACACTCCCCTTCCTAAAGGAAGGGGATTCTCGCTTCATTGGGAGGCCCTAGAACTAGCTTGCACTAGCTCCCCGGAACCTTTATACCAATTTGAGCAGCGGATGCACGTTTACCAAAGAACATGACTCCCATATTGAGGGGGTTTCGAAGGTTAAAATCTAGTGCACAAGCCACGAGAATT
>PXQH01000051.1 GCA_003022125.1 Cyanobacteria bacterium QS_8_64_29
TAGATCGCGATCCCCGAAGCTCCCTCAATATGGGAGTCATGTTCTTTGGTGAGCGTGCATCCGCTGCTCAAATTGGTATAACTGGGTGCGTTGATTGCGGGCAGTAGCTGTAGCCATCCCCCTTGCGATGGCAAGCGTCCTCGGGGCTGGGGCCCAGCCGAGCCTCCCAAAGACCAGCGCGGCAGCGCTGAGGATGCCCGGCAAGACCTCCGCAGCCGCGCCCAAGGGGGCAACGCCCAGGCCCAATACCAGCTTGGGGCCATGTACTTTCGCGGGCAAGCGGTCATACCAATTTGAGCAGCGGATGCACGCTCACCAAAGAACATGACTCCCATATTGAGGGAGCTTCGGGGATCGCGATCTAGTGCATAAACTACGAGGATTGGTATTAGGGCAAGGCGTGCCGCAAAACGACACTCAGGCCGTGCAATGGTACCGTCGGGCAGCCGAGCAGGGAGACGCCCAAGCCCAGCACGACTTAGGCTTCATGTACGACTTGGGGCGAGGGGTGCCGCAGGATTACGAGCAGGCAGTGAAGTGGTACCGCCACGCCGCCCAACAAGGGGATACCCAAGCACAGAATAACCTTGGCGTCATGTACGAAAACGGTCACGGCGTATCCCAAGACCGAGTACAAGCCTACAAGTGGTACGAGTTGGCCGTCTCGCAGCTCTCTCAGTCCAAATACCGCGAGCGGGCCATCCAAAATCGCGAAGCATTGAAGTCTCAGATGGCTCAATCCGAGATTGAAAAAGCCCAACAACTCGCCCGGGAATGGGAGCCTCGCTCGGCTCAAGTCTCTGACCCCGCAAAGGCCCAATAGGTCAATTCGGCGCTTGAGGGGGCTGAATTGCGAGAGTTGCCCAGGGAGAAGCTCGAACTCGCTAGTATGGATTGAGTGGTGTAAGGAGCTCCGAATGTTTTATCCATTCTCTAGGATTGCCGTTTGGGCAACTTGCTTGGGAAGTTTGGGAACAACCTTTACAGTGGCCGCGAGTCCCGCTCAAGCAGGAGAGATCAGTTATTCAGTTGGTGCCGAACGACTGGGCAAGATTGATGCGCTGTCTGTGGAAGACTTTAGCTGGCAGCCATCCTGGCTCGCTCAGGCGGCTGACGGTCAAGCCAAGAAACAGCTTAGCCAGCGCATCCCGGCTGCAGAATCGCAGCAGTCGCAACAGCAGCAACAGGCGTTTGCTCCCTCACCGCTAGAGCGCCCCATGCATCGCCTGTTTGGCTTTGAAACGGGGACCACGCTGCAAGCAACGGAGTTGATGCTCCATGCTGGTGGCACCTCGTTTAATAACCCGCAAGGCCAGCGTGCTGTTAGAGGCGGCGAAGCCAATCGCAGTAACGACTTGCGCTTTGGCCTTGATTACGGCATAACTGACGCTCTCCAGCTTAGCCTCTTTCTGACGGGTAAAGACGACACGATCTTTCAAAACGTGACTGGCGACAGCTCGTCTTCCTCGTTTATTTATGGGGGGCTACCGGTACAGCTCAAGTGGCAATTTTTGGATCGAGAACGCCTCGATAGCTCGCTCGTGGCGGGATTTGAATTCCCCGTCCGGACAGTTCCGTCTAATAACTTATCGGAGTTTTTTGACGATCGCAACGCTCGCCAAGTTGCCTTTGCCAACTTCAGCGACGTAACGACTAGCTTCCCAGCCAATGCAGGAGCCTTACTGGCCAAAGACGAATCCATTTACTTCAGTCTTGCTGCCCCCGTGTCTTACGAGCTGAGCGATCGCGCACGCGTTCACCTTAACCCCCAAGTCAGTTTCTTTCCAGAGGAAATCTCGGTCATTCGGACTCGCGGCAATGCTGCCACACTTGACAATACCAACATTGGCTTCGATCACCAGGAGCAAACGCTCGATTACTACGGCACAGTTGCGGGCTTAGGAATTGGTGCCGATTACTCGCTGACGCCCAAAGTCCAGCTAGCAGCCGATGTTACGCCCATCCTGGCCGGACAAAATGTTGCGGACGAGGGCGGAGACAACTCGCTGTTCGCGCAAAATATTGTTTGGAACGCTGGCGTTCGCGTTGCACCCAACCCGCGCGTGGCCGCAAGACTGTTTACCACCAATCGCTTTGGGCCTGCGGCGGCTGCCCCGTCCAACCTATTGGCGCAGCCCGGCGGTGATTGGGGGATTGGGCTCGACTTCACCTACTTGCCCGATTTGACAGGGCGCTATCAAATATCGGTACGGGATTCCTACCCAGAACCTCAAGCCTTCTGGAGCCCTATTAATGGCTCGCCTAGCACGGTCTTGCCCATCAACAGCATACTCTACCAGCTCAGAACGACCGGATCGTCGGGCCAAATTTCGCCTGCCCTGCGCTTGGGCCTGCTGGATGATTTTGAAATTGACCTGAGCTGGAGCCGAACAGAAGATAATGAGAACTTCAAGCGGGAGTTCTCAGGACTAGCGCGGCTGTCGCTAATTGACAACACGGCCCAGAACGATTTTTCAGCTTCCATCTCAGCAGGGCTACTGGGGCTCGCCGGTTTCACTGGAACGAACCTGGCATTCTACGCCGATCTGCCGTTGAGCTATAGCCCGACTGCCGACACTTCACCTTCTGATTTTGGTCTGACGGTAACGCCTCGCTTGGTCGTCCCAGCGCAATTCATTGGACTGCCTAACGTTTTTGCCGTAACGGCCGGCGCGCACTACAACATCACCGACACTACCCAGCTAATGGCTGACTTTACACCCATTATTGGGGGCGACAACCAGTTCCAGGAAGGCTCGGTTGCCGGACGAGGCATCAACATTTCGGGCGATACGCCGGTTTATACGCTGGGCGTCCGGCAACTGTTCCCGGCCGGAAACAGCACCTATGCGCTCGAGCTCTATTGGACGAATTCGCTCAGCGATCGCGGTTTGCAGGGGGTATCGGCCCTTCCGGGCGACGAAAGCCGCATTGGCGTTCGTTTTAACTTGTTGAACGGAACGCCCACGCCCGACTAGCCTTGAGCAGCAACGGCATCTGGCGTTGCAGCCAGCAAGCCCTCAAACAGCGCGCGGCCGTCCGTACCGCCCAGGACTGGGTCTGAGGCGCGCTCGGGATGCGGCATCAGCCCCAGCACGTTGCCGGTGGGATTGGTAATGCCGGCGATGTTGCCCAGCGAGCCGTTGGGGTTGCCCGCGTCGCTTGCTTCGCCAGCAGGGGTGCAGTAGCGAAACAGGATCTGGCCGTTGCCTTCTAGGGCTGCTAGGGTCTCGGCATCGGCATAGTAGCGGCCCTCGCCGTGGGCGATGGGCAGCGTCACGCACTGGCCGGGCGCGTAAGCCCGCGTCCAGAGCGTATCGGACCGCTCGACGCGCACCGGCACGCGATCGCAGATAAAGTGCAAGTCCCGGTTGCGGATGAGCGCGCCAGGCAGCAGCCCCGCCTCGGTCAGGATCTGGAAGCCGTTGCAGATGCCCAGCACCGCCTTGCCGGCCCGGGCGTGGGCCACCACGCTGGGCATAACGGCCGAGAAGCGCGCGATCGCGCCGCAGCGCAGGTAGTCGCCGTAGCTAAACCCCCCCGGCAGCACCACGACATCCAGATCGCTGAGGTCGGTGTCCTGGTGCCACACCAACCGCGTGGGCTGCCCCAGCAGATCGCGGGTAACGTAGGCGACATCGCGATCACAGTTGGAGCCGGGGAAAACGACGACGCCAAATTTCATGACGGCACCGAAGCGCTGCTGGGGACCCGCTCCAGCTCGAAGCGGTAGTGCTCGATGGTGGGATTGGCTAGCAAGCGATCGCACATGGGCGCCAAGCGCTCGCGCGCCTGGGCCTCGCTCTCGGCGGTGAGGGTCAGGCAAATGTATTTGCCCGTGCGCACTTGCTCCACTTCCTCGTAGCCCAGCTGCTGCAAGCTGGCGCAGACCGCCGACCCGGCCGGGTCGAGCACGGCGGAGCGCAGGGTGACATAGACGTGGGCGAGGTAGCGTTGGGGCACGGCTGGCCGGGGCGCGCGACGGGGGCCATTGTAGCGGGCGCTAGGCCTGCAGCGAGCGCTCGCTGTCGGGGGTGCGGGCGTCGCTAGGGGCCGGGTCGGTGGTTTGCCGCTCGGGCTCCCCGCCCGATTGGGCGATCGCGCTGCTGCTGTCGTCCAGGATGGTGCGCATGCCCTCCAGGGTGGAGAAAATGTTGCGCGGGTCGGCAAACAGGACCTTGCTGCTGTCGCTGCTGCCGATGGTTTTGCCCATCTCCAGATAGTTCTGGGTCATTAGAAACTGCAGCGCCTCGCGGGCGTTGGGATCGCTGCGCAGCTTGTCGGTAATGGTGTGGATGGCCTCGGCCGTGCCCTGGGCGCGCAGCGCCTGCTGCTGCTGCTCGGCCTCAGCCTGCAGGATGTCGGCTTTTTTGCTGGCCTCGGCATCCAAAACGCGGGCCTCGGAGCGGCCCTTGGCGGAATTGATCGCCGAGTCCCGCTCGCCTTCGGATTTGAGAATGGCGGCCCGCTTTTCGCGCTCGGCCGCCATCTGCTGCTCCATCGAATCCAGCACGGCTTTGGAGGGGGTAATGTCGCGCACCTCCACCCGGGTGACTTTGACCCCCCAGGGGTCGGTGGACACATCCAGCTCCTGCAGCAGTGCCTCGTTGATTTCAGTGCGCGCGGTAAAGGTTTGGTCCAGCTCGAGCTTGCCCATCTCCGAGCGGATTTGGGTCAGCACCAGGTTTTTGATGGCGCGCTGCAGGTCCTCGACGCGGTAGTAGGCTTTTTCCATATCCACGATCTGCCAGTAGACCACCGCATCGGCCTCAATGGAGACGTTGTCGCGGGTGACGCAGCGCTGAGGCTGGATGTCGATGACCTTCTCGCGCGTGGTCTCTTTAAATACCACGTTGTCGACCACCGGGACGACAAAGTTGAGCCCGGCATTGAGCTTGCGGTTGTAGGTGCCCAGGCGCTCCACCAGGGCCTCGTTTTTGGTGCGGATGATGCGCAGCGAGCTGGCGGCGATGGGCCCGCCCAGCAGCAAGACCAACAGCAAATAAAGCGGGTTCATGGCAGCCTTTCTCCTACGATCGCAACAGGTGCAGCGGCAGCACGATCAGCGTGTTGCCTTCCCGGCGCAGGACGTAAACCTTCTGCCGGGCCGCGATCGCTTCGCCTTCCGAGCCGCACTGGGCGCGCCAGGAGTTGCCCTCGTACAGCACGCGGCCGGTTTGGCCGGGCGGGATCTCGGTCAGGGTTTCGGCTTCGTCGGCTTCTTTGAGCGAGGCCGCTTGGCGGCCGCCGCGCAGAAAGCGCAGCGCGAGCGCCACCAGCAGCACCGATAGCCCCAACCAGATCGCAACCTGAACTCCCACCGAGGGCACCAGCAGCGCCACGCCCGCGGTCAGGAACGCGCCCACCCCCATCATGAACGTAACGAAGGCATTGGGCACCACTGCCTCCGTTAGGCAAAGCAGCGCCCCGGCAATGAGCCACAGCAGCGGCGGATCCATGGGAGCGGGCATCGCGATCGCGGCGGCTCCATCCTAGCCTCGGCGGGCCGAGTGCGGGACCACTGCCATGCGAGAATGAGAAGACCAACGCGGGGGGCAGCCGCCCAGCCGGCTTGAGGGCTGCCCCTGACATTTAGAGCACGCGCTGTTTATGCAAGTTGGCGATCGCGTTCGGGTCAAAACGTCGGTGATCGTGTACCACCATCCCCAGCACCGACAGCAGCCGCTCGACATCCAGGGTATGGAAGGTAGCGTCGAGGCGATCGTCACCGAATGGCAGGGGCGGCCGGTGAGCGCCAACTTCCCCATTCGGGTCAAATTCGAAAAGAAATTTAAAGCCCACCTGCACGAGGACGAGCTCGAGTGGGTGGCTAGCGCCGAAGCTGAGGGGTCAGAGGCCCAGGACTAACGCCGGCGCCAGCGCAGCATCCAGCCCAACAGATCCGGATCCCCACGCATGCGCGCCAGCTCTTGCCGGTGCTGGCGCGCGGCACGCCGGTACCAGTCGCAGTACTGGCGGTGCGCCTCGCGCGTGCGGCACTCCCAAGCCAGGCGGTAGTCGAGCAGAATTTCGGGCGCCATGGGTGGCGTCCGGGCGCTGCGATCCGGGCGTTCTTCCATGGGGAACCTGCCGCGATAGGCCCACTCGCGCACCAGTCTAGATCCAGCCGCGCAGCCAGTAGACCGCTAGGCCCAGGTACTCTTTGAGCGCCTGGGTGGAGGTCTTGAGGCGCTCGGCGTCTGGAAGTAGGGCCAGCACGCTGGCGGCAACGCTGCGGTTGAGGGCGCGGCGCTCGGCGGGGGTGGCCAAAAAGTCGGTGGGGGCTGGGACGGCCTCAATCCCTTGCTGGCGGAAGGCACCCAGCGCGCGCGGCATGTGCAGCGCTGAGGTCACCAACAGCACGCGCTCGATGCCGCGCCGCGCCAGAATGGCGCGCACGCGAGTGGCGTTTTGGTGGGTGTTGAGCGCTTCGGTCTCGGTGACGATGGCGGTGGCAGGAACGCCCATAAAACGCAACAGGCGCGCCATGTCCGCTGCCTCCGGCCGGGCGCCGCTTAGCCAGCCGATGCGGCCGCCGCTGGCAATGACCGGACTGGCTTTGCCGTCGCGGTAGAGCCGGGCGGCATAGAGGACCCGGTCGCCGGCCTCGGAGAGGCCCACCATGGGCCGCGGCGGGCTCGCCGGTTGCAGCGAGCCGCCCAACAGCACGATGGCCTCGGCCTCAGGTAGCTCCCCAGGCGGCACGTGCTGCCGCTCCAGCAATCGCAGCAGGGCGTGGTTGACCCAGCCGTTGCCGGCTAGCAGCAGCACCCCCAGTGCCACGGCCAGCGGGGGCAGGCTCCAGCGCGGGCGCTTCCAGCCCACAATGGCGGCAGCCACCAGCAGGACTGTCGCCAGCCCCGCCGGATAAACCAGCGGCGGGAGCAGCTTGGACAGCAGCAAAAACATGGCAGGCCCTGATCGCGCGCCTGCCCCACCCGCAGGTGGGGCAGGCCGGCTATGGGCAAGGGTGCCTCGCCGTTGCGGCTAGGCTTCGCGCTCGATGTAGATAAACAGCAAGCCCATGGTGACCGCCGGCAGGAGCAAGCCCACCGCCGGCACCAAAATCCACGGCAGGAAGGAGGCAGCGTATTCGCCTGACATAACGGGTTTCCTCGTTGCGTTCGACAAAGGAGCAGTTAGCTATTGACGGCGCCGCGCAGCATGGCATCCAGGCTGTCGAAGTTCTCCAGCAGGAAGTAGGCCACAAACGCACCGCCGGTAGCGCCCATGAAGAAGCCGGCGGTCAGCTGGCTCCAGCCTTGGATGGTTTTGAGGGCCTCAGGGGTGCGCTCGTCGTTTTTGACGTAGTCCGCTGCCGAGTTGTCAGCCGGAAACGACACCAAGCCGTAGGCCGACAGGGCGGCCGTCGCAATCAGGATCAGACCGATGCCCGCCATCAGGCCGCCCAAGTTGGCGTTCTCGGGCGAGTTGCGCAGCGGCCCCAGCAGCACCCAAGGCCCGATGACAAAGTAACCGTGCGCCATGCCGATTTCTAGGCCGCGCAGGATGGGCGAGATGCCGCGCCGATAAGCGGGCAGGTTGCTGACAAAGGTGCGGGTCAAGTTGGAAGCCGAGACCGGCGTTGCCAAATGGCCGGTGAAGATGTCGCCCCCGTAGGGCTGAATCAGTTCGGTATCTCGGGGATCGGCCATGGTCGCTACTCCTCTGGGGATCGCCACGTGTCTGGATTTGCCCCCTATTTTAGGAGAGGGACTGGGGGCCGCTTGCAGGCGCCGTCCCCTCAGTTAACGAAACTTCATGGCTGGCACCAGCCGCTCGCGTGCCCGATTCGGCTACCATCGCTATAAATGAAGGAAGTGATCGCAAAGCCCATGCGGGTGGCACTGACGGCCGAGCGGCCGCTGCAACGCCTCATCCTGCCCGTAGTGCTAGCCATTGGGGTAGCCTTGGGCGCAGCCGCGCCGGCGGCGGCAACGAGCGCCGCCGATCTGCCCCGGCTGCCGGCAGGTAGCGCCAGCTGGGTCGTCGATCGCGCTGACGTGTTGAGTCCGGTCAACGAAGGTAAGCTCAGCGATGCCTTCGAGCGCTTGGCGCGCGAGACCGGCCGGGAAGTGCGCGCAGTCACCGTGCGGGGCCTGGATTACGGCGAGACCGTCGATAGCTTTGCCGATGAGCTCTTCCAGCGCTGGTACCCCGATGCCAGCGAGCGCGCCCGGCAGGTGCTGCTGGTGCTGGATACGCTCAGCAACGACTGCGCCATCCGCACGGGCGAGCGGGCCCGCGCTCAGCTGGGCGAGGGGGTTGCCGAGAGCATCGTTGCCGACACCATGGGCGTGCCCATCCGCAGTGGCAACAACTACAACCAGGCCTTTCTGGATGCCCGCGATCGCCTCAGCGCCGTCCTAACAGGCGACCCCGATCCCGGCCCGCCCGAGGTGGAAGCCACCATCGACACCGAGAGCACCTTTGCCAAATCCGAAGAGACCGATACCCAGAACGCGGCCCTCTGGGTGGGCGGCTTGCTGATCGCGGCGACCCTCATCCCCATGGGCACCTACTTTGCCTACATTCGCCGGCCGCTGCTGGTGGTGCTCACCATCGTGCCCATGGCCGCGTTTTTGGCCTACGCGCTCTACGGGGATCAGTCCTGAACGTACTCGCTGCCCTCGGCTAGGGCGCGCTCGGCCCGGACGAACTCGCGCCCCAGGTAAGCAGCGTGATCGAGTGCCGTCACTGGGGGTGGGTCGGCGCGCTCGAAGATGGCCACGCACAGTTCTTTGGCCGTGCGGCCGGTGTAGAGGGTCTGGGTGGAGCGCGGGCTCGAGCCCTTGGCGGGCAAGCGCTCGCCAGTCTCGGGGTCGGCGGCGAACCCTTGCTCGTCGATGGCATTGGCGTAGTGCTGGGCGCAGATCAGCTGCCGCTCCCAATCGAGATAAATAATAAAGTAACCGCCCGGATCGAGCGAGAGCGGGCGCTGGGAGAGATCGCTGTCGATTGCGGCTCGAGACGGTTGGATCTGGTGCATGTTGTTGGGAATGCAGGTTCCTCAACTCGCTGCATGCCGGCACGAGCCAGCCTAAGGTAATCCATTTTACCACTGTCGCGCCGGGCTAGCTCAGCTCAACGACGGCGCAGTCTTGCAGCAGCACCCGCTCGGTGAGCAGATCCTCGACGGTGAGCCGCAGGGTGCGCTGCGCATCCACCCGAAACTGCACCTTGACCCGGTCGCGCCCGGGGGACCCTAGCGGATCGAGCCGGGCAATGGTGCGCGCGCCCTCGCGATCGTTGAGCGGGCGGACCTGGGCTTGGGGCGCCTCGAGCGAGCGCGTCACCAGGCGGTTGCCGTCCAAGCAGACCTCGGTGCGGCTGCTGCCATCGGCGCCCATCTCGCCCACGATCAGCTCGATGCTGGGTTGGTTCTCCAGCGAGGCCCCCAGCTTGAGCTCGATGGGGCGCTCGGTGGGATAGGGCCGGCCGGCGCGAACGATGGGGTGCCAGCTGTGGCCGTTCTCGCGGTGGTTCCAGTAGCGGATGCCGTAGCTGTGGTAGAGAAAGTCTTTGAGCTCGATGCCGCGCGCCAGCTGCAGTGCGCCCGTTGCCGTAGCCGTAAAGGGCCGATGGGCATAGACCTTGTCGCTGGGGAAATACGATTGCACCCACTGGCGGATGGCGGGGATGCAGGTGGTCCCGCCCACCAGCAGCACGCCGTCGATGTCGGCGGCCTCGATGCCGCTGCGCCGCCCTTGCTGCAGCACCTGCGAGGTGAGCGCCTCCAGGCGCTCGAACAAGCCCTGCTGGCTCAGGATGCCCTCGAAGGTGGGGCGATCGAGCGCGAGCGAGTAGCTATCCAGCGTGGTGTCGTCAAAGTAGTTCTCCCGGGCGCGATCACGCTCGGAGAGGGTGACCTTGAGGCGCTCGACTAGGCGCGCCGTAAGCGCGTTCTGGGGTAGCGCTTGCTCGCGGGCAAAGTGCTCCAGCAGCCACCGGTCGATGTCCTCGCCGCCCACGTTCTCGCCCGCTTTGGCCAGCGTCCGGGCCGTCCGGGCGCGTTGGGCCGATCGCTCGCCCAGCAGGCGCTCGCCCCACTTGAGCACGAACCCCAGCGGCTGCCCGCTGCCGCGGCGCTCCAAGTTGAGCTGCACCAGCGAGAGATCCACCGTGCCGCCGCCCATATCCAGCACTAGCAGCACGTCCCCATCGGTGGTGCCATAGCCCAGGGCAGCCGCGGTGGGCTCATCCAGCATGCGCACCCGCTCCACCGGCAGGGCCTGGCAAGCCCGCGCGAGCCAGCGGCGGTAGGCCTCAAAGCTATCCACCGGCACCGTCAGCACCAGCGAATCGGCATCGGCGGCATCGAGGCGCTCGGTCAGGGCGCTCAAAAACCACTGCCCGACGCGCTCGAAATCCACAACCTGGCCGTCCAGCTGGGGCAAAAACCCCTGGACCTCGGTGCCGATGCCGCGCTTGAAACCGCTAAAAAAGCGCGGGTCGTCGGCGCGGTCCCAGCCGCGATCGCGCACGGCTTGGCCCACTGTGACGCGGCCGCTGCTGGCGTCGTTGATATAGACCAGGCTGGGGACTAGCGGCGGGTTGTTCCCCAGCTGCTGCGACAGCTCGCTCAGCGGGACAGCCTCGCCCGCTTCGCTGGCCGGGTTCCAACGCGCGATTGCGGTGTTGCTGGTTCCAAAATCGATGGCGACTGCCATGCGCTGCGCGGGTCGCTGCTTCTGGGTAGCGTATCGCAACGCCGGCACTAAGCCGCGACGCCCGCCTGCTGTAGCTGGCACGATCCGCTAGGGAGGCGCGCAAGCGAGGGACGGGTCATGGCGTTTGCATCCCTGGTTCGGGCGATGGGGCGCTCGCAGCTGGGTCGGGAGCTGAGCGCCACGCTCGAGCAGCGCGGCACGCTAGCGCTCAACGGCGCGCAGCGGCTGCCCAAGGGCTTGGTGGCCTCGGCACTGGCTCAAAACGCCGAACGCCCCCTGCTGGTGGTCTGCCCCACCCTGGAGGAGGCCGGGCGCTGGGCGGCGCAGCTGGAAGCCGCCAACTGGCCCACAGTGCAGTTCTATCCCACCACCGAGGCCTCGCCCTACGAGCCCCACGATCCCGAATCCGAGCTGCGCTGGGGCCAGATGCAAATCCTGGCCGATGCCGTCACCCAGCCCGAGCGCGCCCGGCAGGGCCAGCTGGCGGTGGTGGCCACCGAGCGCGCCCTGCAACCCCACTTGCCGCCGCCCGAGGCCTTCAGCCAGTACTGCCTGTCGCTGGCCCAGGGCAGCAGCTACGACCTCAAAACCCTGGAGCAGCGCCTGACGCAGCTGGGCTACGAGCGCGTCTCGCTGGTGGAAGCCGAGGGGCAGTGGGGGCGCCGCGGCGACTTGATCGATGTCTACCCGGTCTCGGCCGAGCTGCCGGTGCGCTTGGAGTGGTTTGGCGACGAGCTGGAGCAGCTGCGCGAGTTCGATCCCAGCAGCCAGCGATCACTGGAGCCACTGGAGCGCGTGGTGCTGACCCCCACGCGGTTGGCACCCACTATTGGTGATCGCCTGGACTGGGATGGCCTGGTGGCGGCGCACCTCTCCCAGCAAGCGCGCGAGGCCCGAGAAGCCGGGCAGTGGCCCCAAGGCATGCGGCGCTTTCTGGGCTTGGCCTTCGAGCAGCCGGCCTCGCTGCTGGCTTATCTGCCCGAGCGAACGCTGGTCGCAATTGATGAGCCCGCCCAGTGCCGCGCCCACAGCGAGAGCTGGCTCGAGCATGCCCGCGATCAATGGCAGCAACTCGAGGCCGAGCTGCCCCCGCTGCACCGCTCCTTCGATGCCTCGCTGGCGGAAGCCGGCGAGCGGCCGCAGCTGTCGCTGAGCGAGATCGCCGAGCAGGGCGATGGCGCCGTCAACCTGGCCAGCCGCCCCATCCCGACCACCCCACACCAATTCGGCAAGCTGGCAGAGCTGCTGCGCGGCCAGCGCGAGGTCTTCTCGGGAACGACGCTGCAAAACTACGCCGCCTGGCTGATCTCGGCCCAACCCTCGCGCACGGTCTCGCTGCTGCAAGAGCACGACTGTCCGGCCCAGTTCGTGCCCAATCCCCAGGACTACCCCGCGATCGACAAGCTCCAGAGCCAGGGGGTGCCCGCCGCCCTCAAGTACTCCGGCCTGGCCGAGGTGGCGGGCTTTATTCTGCCCAGCTTCCGCATCGTGGTGGTGACCGATCGCGAGTTTTTCGGCCAGCACGCGCTCGCCACGCCCGGCTACGTGCGCAAGCGCCGCCGCGCTAGCTCCCAGCAGCTCGATCTCAACAAGCTTCGCCCGGGCGACTACGTGGTCCACACCAACCACGGCGTGGGCAAGTTCCTGCGCCTAGAGAGCTGGCACAACCGCGAGTACATGGTGGTGCAGTACGAAGACGGCTTGCTGCGCGTGCCAGCCGATGCCGTGGAGCTGCTGTCGCGCTTTCGCCGCACCGGCAAGCGCCCCCCCGAGCTCAACCGCATGTCGGGCAAATCGTGGCAGCGCAGCAAAGAAAAAGCGCGCAAGTCGGTGCAGAAGCTGGCGGTGGATCTGCTGGAGCTCTACGCCAAGCGCTCCCAGCAATCCGGGGCGGCCTGCCCGCCGGACACCCCTTGGCAAGCGGAGCTCGAAGAGTCATTCCCCTATCCGCTCACCCCGGACCAGCAAAAAGCGACTCAGGAAGTCAAGCAGGACCTGGAGAGCGATCGCCCCATGGACCGCTTGGTGTGTGGCGATGTGGGCTTTGGCAAAACCGAGGTTGCCGTCCGGGCAATGTTCAAAACCATCACCGCCGCCGGCAAGCAGGTGGCCTTTTTGGCGCCCACCACCGTCCTCACTCAGCAGCACTACCACACCCTCAAAGAGCGCTTTGCCCCCTATCCCATCGAGATTGGGTTGCTCAATCGCTTCCGCACGGCCGAGGAGCGCAAGCGCATCCTGCAGCAGTTGGCTACTGGCGAGCTGGATGTGGTGGTGGGCACCCACCAACTGCTGGGCAAAAACGTCCAATTCCGCGATTTGGGCCTGCTGGTGGTGGATGAGGAGCAGCGCTTTGGGGTCAACCAAAAAGAAAAGATCAAAAATCTCAAAAGCCAGGTGGATGTGCTCACGCTGACAGCCACCCCCATTCCGCGCACCCTCTACATGTCGCTCTCGGGCATCCGCGAGATGAGCCTCATCACCACCCCACCCCCCTCGCGGCGCCCCATCGAGACGCACCTATCCCCGTACGATTCCGAGGTGGTGCGCACCGCTATCCGCAACGAGCTCGATCGCGGCGGGCAAGCTTTCTACGTGGTGCCGCACGTGGAGGGCATTGAGGAGGCAGCCGCCCAGCTGCGCCAAATGCTGCCGGGGGTGCGAGTGGCGATCGCCCACGGGCAGATGCCGGAGGGCGAGCTCGAGGCCACCATGCTGTCGTTTAACAACGGCGAAGCGGACGTGCTGGCCTGCACCACCATCATCGAGTCCGGGCTCGACATCCCGCGGGTCAACACCATCGCGATTGAGGACGCCCACACCTTCGGGCTGTCGCAGCTCTACCAGCTGCGCGGCCGCGTGGGCCGCTCCGGGGTGCAGGCCCATGCTTGGCTGCTCTATCCCAGCCAGCAGCAGCTCTCGGATGTGGCGCGCAAGCGCCTGCGCGCCCTGCAAGAGTTTACCCAGCTGGGCTCGGGCTACCAGCTCGCCATGCGGGATATGGAGATCCGCGGCGTGGGCGAGCTGCTGGGATCCAAGCAATCCGGTCAAATGGAGGCGGTGGGCTTTGACCTCTACATGAGCATGCTGCAAGAGGCCCTGCAAGAGATGCAGGGGCGCGACATCCCGCAGGTCGAGGACACCCAGATCGATCTCAACCTGACGGCATTCGTCCCCTCCGACTACATGCCGGATACGGCCCAGAAAATGGATGCCTACCGCGCCGTGGCCGCAGCCGGCAACGCGCAGGCGCTCGCCCAAATTGCCGCCGACTGGAGCGATCGCTACGGCCCCATTCCGGCCCCGGCGCAGCAGCTGCTGCGGGTGATGGAGCTCAAGCAGTTGGCCAAGTCGCTGGGCTTTGGCCGCATCAAGCCCGAGGGCAAGCAGAATTTGGTCCTAGAGACCGCCATGGAGGAGCCCGCCTGGAAGCGGCTGCAGCAAAACCTGCCCGAGCACTTGCAAGGGCGCTTTGTCTACGCCCCCGGCCGGGTCACCGTGCGCGGGCTGGGCGCCATTAAAGTGGACCAGCAGATTGAGACGCTGATCGAGTGGTTTGGCAAAATGCAAGGCGCCCTAGCCGAACCGGCCCTAAGCGCAAGCCAGCAGTAGCGTTGGGAGGTTGCCATGACCCAGACTGTGACGGATCAAAACATCACCATCGAGCGCCAACCCAGCGAAGCGCGCCTGCAGGAACTGGGGGTTTACGACTGGCCCACCTGGAGCAAAGAAGCCTCCGAGTTCCCCTGGCACTACGACGAGCGCGAGACCTGCTACTTCCGCCAGGGGGATGTCGTCGTTACGCCCGAAGGCGGCAGTCCGGTGGAGATGGGGCAAGGCGACCTGGTGACCTTTCCCCAAGGCATGCGCTGCACCTGGACCATCCGCCAGCCCGTGACCAAGCACTTCCAGCTGGGCTAGCGCTGCTCCAGGGCCTACATGCCCGCAGCACGGACGCTGCCCAAGTCAGAACTGCGCTTTCCCTGCCCGGCAGCCCAAGCCGGGCATAAATTTTTGTAACAAACGCTACCAAAACTTGCCGTGATGTAGCGTTTGTTACGTGATAATAAAAAAAGCTAGTGGCTGCAACGGTTGCAACCCAAGCCGGGAAGCATTCCCATCATTGCGACATGACTGCGACCATCTCCCCGCCCCAACGAACGGTTGCTCCCGCACCGGCACCAACCCAATGCCGCTACCCAGCCCCCGACTGCTGGGTGCAGCTGCGCGCACTGCCCAGCCCGTACGGCCACGACGAAGCCCTGCTGCTGTGCCAGCAAGCCGATCGCCAGTGGGTGGCCTGGATCCCTGGTTTTGGTGAAGCTCGGCTCTCGGAAGACAACTTTGCCTGCATCCCGTAGCGCCTCAGGGGCTAGAGGGCGCCTGGTGGCGATCGCCCATAGCCATCCCCAGTTGCGTGCAGTCAAGCAAGGTTCCGCCACGCTCGTAGCGCGCGATGCGATCAGGGCGCTTGAGAAGCGGGCGCACTCCTCGTCAACAAGGCCGGTAGGGGCAAGCAAGCCAATTCCCTACCGGCCAGATGCGATCGCGTGGGGAAAGTGGCCGCTTTTAGGTGCTAGCCCCAGCAGCCGTGGTGGCAGGCTGGTTCAACTTCTCGTACTGCTCGAGCGTCTCGCGCATCCACTCGGCATTGTGGCGATAGTGCGGCGAGGAGATAATGTTGCGATCCACTCGGACGGCCGTTTCTTCGTAGTGAGCGCCGGCATTAACCAGGTCATCCTTGCAGTTGGGATGGCAGGTGAGCTGGCGGTCGTTGACAATGCCGGCTGAGGCCAGCACCCAACCGCCGTGGCAAATCGTCGTGACGATCTTGCCCTGCTGGTTGAGTGCCTGCAGGAATTGTTTGACGTTGTTGATCGAGCGCACCCGATCGGGGGACTCATGCCCCCCGGGGATAACGGCCATATCGTAATCTTCGGCCCGGATGGCCTCCGCATCCACCGTGGGCGTCATGGGGATGCCGTGCTTGCCAGCGACAGGCGCTTGCCCCTTGGTCGCCACATCCATGCTAAAACCGGCTTCTTGCAACCGATAGAACGGATAGAGGCATTCGGAATCTTCAAAACCGTTACCAATAATAATGACGGCCCGCTTCATGGCTCGCGCCTCCCAATCGGTCACTGCTTTTGTAGCGCAACTTAACGTGTGCGGGTAGGCCTGTCAACGCTACTGCCCCTGACGCGCGCTCGGACTGCTAACGGTGACTGCCGCGCTACACCACTGTATGGGCGAGTTTAAAGATGACCAAGATTGGAGCTTGTACGCTAAGAGAACTCGGTTAACTCTGTTTAAAATTGTTACCAACAAAGTGCTTGCGCATTCCAAAAAGCACAACGCAAGTTGCCGCATTCAGCGCAAACGATGTCCTTAGAAACGCTGGCGAGCGTGCGGGCCGTGGCATGCACTCTTGAGGTGCCTAGCAATCGCACAGCTCTATCAAAATTATGGCTCGCATCGGCTCTGTTGGCGCCGCCAACCGGTACCAGTATTGCCCTAGCAGTGGCGCAATGTTTCGGGGGTGGACAATTGCCCCAGCTATAGCACTTCCAGCAAACTGACCTGCCCGGTTCCAAAGGGGCGTTCGGCTGGATCGCTGAGTGCCGTTTCGCTATCCCGATCAACGGTCTCCAGTTCTTAGAGATATCAACTGAATGGAAACCACACGCAACATGCCCTGGTACGTGGACTTCCATATCTAACCGCATGAGAACGTGTAGAGCACGCCGTTCTAAGAGGCCGAGCCCCCACAAGCGGTCGCTTATCCTAAGGAGATGACGCCGCCCTAGGAAAAGTAAGCGATGCCTGATACCAATTTGAGCAGCGGATGCACGCTTGCCAAGCGGCATAATCCCCATATTGAGGAGGGTTCGGAGATCGAAATCTAGTGCACAAGCCACGAGAATTCTCTACACCGGGGTTGAGCTCGGAGTTTTTGAGGCCCTCAAGGGAACCGACGAGCCCCAGCCCGCCGGCGCGGTGGCCCAGGAGCGTGCCCTGGACAGACAGGGCGCCTACCGGCTGATGCGGGCCCTCGCCAGCCTGGGCCTCTTGGCCGAGGACGAGAAGCATTGCTTCTCCCTCACGGAGGCTGGGGAACTCCTGCTTGAGGATCATCCGATGTCTTTGAGAGGCGTAGCCCGCCTGGAGGAAGGGCCGGCTCACTACGAGGTCTGGAAGTACCTCGGCAACCTAGTCCGCGAGGGGGTGCCGCCCAACGGCTTCCAGCGGGAGTTCGGTCACGACGTTTTTGCCCATCTGGAGCAGGATCCCGCCTACGCGCAGCGGTTCAACGAGGCCATGACGAGCCTCTCGCGTCTCGAGTCCGCGCAGGTAAAAGCGCTCCTCGGAGACAAGGCGTTTGAGGATGTGGAGCACGTCTGCGACGTTGGCGGCGGCCACGGTCACCTGCTCTGCACGCTCCTAGAGGACGCACCTGGGACCCGCGGGACCGTCCTAGAGCTCTCCGAGGTTGTCAACGCTCAGGAAGGGCATCGGCACGAGCAGATGGGGCTCACGGACCGAGTGGATTTTGTCGTGGGGGACTTCTTTGAGGGGGTCCCCTCAGCCGATGCCTACCTGATGAAGCACATCCTCCACGACTGGTCCGATGACGAATGCATCCAGATCCTCTCGTCCATCCGCCAGGCGGTCTCAGAAGGGGCTCGGCTGTTCGTCTGCGAGCTCGTCATCCCTGGGCCCGACCGCTCGCACCTCTCAAAGCTTTTCGACATGCATATGATGCTGGCCACAACGGGCCGGGAACGGACGGTGGAGGAGTACGACGAGCTTTTTGCCAAGTCATACCAATCTTCGTAGCTTATGCACTAGATTTCGATTTCCGAAGCTCCCTCAATATGGGAGTCATGTTCTTTGGCGAGCGTGCATCCGCTTCTCAAATTGGTATCAGGCTGGGAGCGGGTGAAGACCCACGCGGACGATGGGGTGCTGATGAGCGCGATTGAGGCCCAAGCGGTGTAGCTGCTGCGGCATCCGGCGCAAAGCAGCCAATCGGCTCTAAGAGGTGCCCGCTCTATCGGAACCGGAAGGTGAATGTCTCTAGGGCTCGGGCAAGAAGGTCTCGTCGAGAACCTGCTCGGTACTGAACGGCGGCTTGGC
This sequence comes from Cyanobacteria bacterium QS_8_64_29, assembly GCA_003022125.1. Classification (NCBI taxonomy): domain Bacteria; kingdom Bacillati; phylum Cyanobacteriota; species Cyanobacteria bacterium QS_8_64_29. The sequence continues at coordinate 17,808 of PXQH01000051.1, forward strand.
TGGGAAGCGCTCTAATGGCAGGTCGGTATCCGAAGCCGCTAGCTTGCGAGCCTTGGTGTACTGTCGCTCGAACTGTTGTGCCAAGTAAGGCTTGAGGCTGGGGCTATCCGCTAGCTGCTCTTGGATGCGCTCGCGGTGCTCGATGATGCTGCTGCGCCAGCTCGAGGTCCGTTGCTCGGGCTGGTAGACCCACTTGAGCAGATGTTGCAGGAAAACGCGCAAGTTGCTCGCTAGCGCCCGCCGTTCGTTGCGGCCCATGTCGGCCAGCTCCTCAATTAAGTTGGGGAGATCCAGCGCGTCGAACTCGCGCGCCTTGAGCCGCTCGATGGCCTCATCCAACCAGCGGGCGTAGTCCGTTTCGTAGAGCTGAGCCAGGTTGGCGGGCTTTGTCTCGTGCATGGGCTTGAACCAGTACGCTGCCGAGATCCTAGCGTTAGGGGAACGCTGCGTTACTCTGACTCTCTGATTTTGCTTAATAGGGTAAGTGCAGAATCATGTTAAAATAATTGATTGGTGACGACGATTATTTAAGACAAAAATATGTTTGCGCGAAAATCAACCTTACTTTCCTCTATAGGTTTAGCGGCAATTTTGTTGACTCCTTTTGGTATTTCAGCGCAAAATACAAACACATCGTCTAGCGAAGAACAAACGGGCGAACGAAAGCTCATCCGAGAAGACAAAGAAAAACGAGTTTATGATACTGGCGAAGTTATTTTTGGCGACATCAATAACCCAGAACCATCAAAGCCAGGACTTCATATAGAAAAATATAAAGAGCTTAAACGACGAGGAGAGCTTCCGAACGATGATATAGCAGTCTTAGACTGGATGTGAACGGAGTTAGCTTGTTGGCAAAGCTCTAGAATCCTCTCGAAGTGGGAATTAAAGTTCCCAAAGGCAAGCCCACTTACCTGTTCACGATACACGTGTTTTTGCTATATGATGATACGTGATAAACCCAGTGATGAAGTCCCTGTCAAATCACCAGGTCCGGCAGAACCACCTGAGGGATAACCTGTCACATATCCAGGACAACTTCCTGAAAACTACAATCCTAGAGAGTATAAAAATCCCGTGCCAGATCCTTCAGTAAAAGATGGAGACACAATTGACAATCGTCAGAAGAGCAGATAAATATTTCTATACCAGAAACACGTGGATCGTGAACAGATAAGTGGGCTTGTCTCTGAGAGCTTCAATCCCCAATTCGAGAGAGTCCCAGAGTTTTGCCCAACAAGCTAGCTCCGTTCACGTGTGGTCTACGACTGCTATATGAGATAGCAAATGCTGCTCTAATTGCTGCCCAAGCCCCTAATTCCCTGCTTGTTGCACTTGAGGCGGCCAGCTGTCACGTATGGGGCGCTTCTCGTATAAAATCTATTCTGCTTTCGGATTAATATACCCATCCAAGCAAAGGTTCTAGCTTAGCCAGAACATCCTCTATGACCTCACCGGGAGCCTGCTCGAAAAATTCCACCGTTCGGGTTCGATAGTCCAACGCCCGAATCCGGTCCGCCAAGACGGCACCTTGGGCTCCCAAACCATCTGGCAGTTTGACTTCCCAGGGATACCCCTTGATCTGTCGCGTTATTGGACACGCCAGCAGGAGCGTGCCCCGCTCGTTGTAGCGATACGGCGACAGCACCAGAGCCGGCCGATGCCCGGCCTGCTCTCGGCCCTGCTGTGGATCGAAGCTTACCCAGACAATATCGCCGCGCTCGGGGATGCCCTCGCGCACTACCAGTGCTCCTGTCCCACGGGCGACCCCCAATCCAGCTCGGCATGAGCGTTGTCCGGGCTCATGCCCTCAACCAACTCCTCGAGCGTATAGTGGGGACGTTGCTTGCGAATGACGATTTCCTCGCCAGCGAGCTCGCAGCTCACCTGAGTTCCTTCAGCCAGGCCAGCTTGCTCGGCCATTGCCTTGGGAATCGAACGCCCAAGCTGTTTCCCCACTTCTGCACTGTTGCCATCGCGACCTTGCTCGAACAGTTTATACGAAGTATATCCTAACTGGTTTGGCGCCATGCAGGCTCTAAGCATAAATACTCTAATATTACGCAAACGGTCATCATTCAACCATCGAGCGCGAGCGAATGGGGATGTTCTTTGTGGAGGCAAGCGCGATCACCTTGGGCCGCTACGCTTACGCCAGGCGGATGGCATCCCGCAAGCCCAGCCAGTTATAGCGCCGGATTCCCCAGGGCAGTCCCAACATCAGCCCTAACAAGCCCGCTGACAGCAGCAGGCCCGAGAAGTGCCCTAGCTTAACGGTAGCGCCTGCATAGGTCAGCAGAAACGTGGAAGGCATCATGCCCAATAGGGTCGCGATCGCGTAGATAGGCCACGCAACACCGCTAATCCCTGCGGCGTAACTCACCAGATCGAACGACAGTGCAGGCAGCAGCCGGGTCACAAAGATTAGCCAACCCACGTAGCATTGACCGCGTTGCGTGGTGAAGTAAATGGTTTTGCCCACCAAGGCGCGGACGGCGCCGCGGCCCAGGGTCAGGCCAATGCTGTAAGCAACCAGGCTGCCTGCAAACCCACCGGCGACGGTGTAGCTACCCGCCAGGAAAGGCCCCCAAATGGCGCCAGCTGCAACGGCTAAAGGCGCCCCAGGAATGGGGCTCACGATTACCGACAGGACCAGAACGCCAATATAGAGCAACGGTCCCAGCGGCCCCAAGTTCCGAACGTTTCGAGCCAACCCCTCGGGGGTTAGCAAGGCCCAGTCGGGCTGGGGGCCAAATGAGCCATAGGCCAACAGGGCTAGCAGGAAGGCAGCCAGCGCCACGTTGCGGCGGCTCGATAGGCGTCGCAAGCGTTGGCAGCCGCGGTCTCCCATGGGAGGGCCTTCAAGCGTTCATGCGAACGCTTCCCATCATGCCCAAATCTTCGTGGTCCAGGATGTGGCAGTGATAAACCGTCTTGCCGGCAAAGTCCCGGAAGGGAATGCGGATCCGGATGGTTTCGTCTTCTGGGTACCAAGACTGTGTCTTGCCAGGCCCGATAGGCCGGCGCTTGACCGTTGCGGCTCACCACCTGAAAGGGATTGGTGTGCAAGTGAAACGGATGGTCGAACCCCATCATGCCCATGCCGACGTTGGCAATTTCCCAGTCCTCGATGGAATCGAGCGGCACTTGGGTGTCGGTGCGCTGCGCGTCGAAGGTCCGGCCGTTGATGTGAAAGGCCATGCCGCCGTCCGCCATGCCGTGGCCCAGCTCAAAACGCCTGACCCGCTGCGACTCGGGGAGGGCCGGAACGCTTGCCAGCTTTTGCGGCAGTGGTTGCGCCTGCCGCCGGCCGCTGTAGGTGAGTCGCGCCAGCGTTTGGGGACTATCCGATCCCCCGCAGCAACCGCCATCCATCATGCCCATCCCCTGCATGCCGCTGCCGTCCATCATGCCCCCTCGGTCGCGCTCCTCAGGGAAGTTGCGCAGGCGGTACTCACCCGGCTCGCGATCGCCGCGCACCAAGACTTCCGCGCGCTCGCCTGGGGTCAGCAGCAGCTCGGATAGCTCGACAGGCTGCTCGATCGCGCCCGCATCCGTGGCAATGAGATGCAGCGAATGCCCCTCGAGCTGCAGGCGGTAAAAGCGCGACGCCGAGGCATTGAGCAAGCGCAGGCGCAGCAAACCGCCCTGCTCCAGGGTTAACTGGGGCTCAGCTTCGCCGTTGACCGTGACGAGGTCGCCCTTGCGCCCCCGCATCTGCCGCTCCATGCGACCGGGCGGCTGGATCTCGCCGTTGCCATCGAGCGCAAAGTCTTTCAGGACGAGGAATTGCTCGCGTGCGGCTTGAACCTCGGGAATGCGGTCCAGTTCCCCGCGCACGACCAGCAAGCCGGCGAGCCTGCCAAAGACTTGCCGGGCCACGCGACCGTGCTTGTGGGGGTGATACCAAAACGTCCCGGCAGGATGGTCCTTGGGGATTTGGAATTCGCAGTCGAAGCGCTCGCCTGCAGGCACGGTCGCAAACACGTTGTCGGCACGCCTGCTGGGGGGCACGTGCAGGCCGTGATAGTGCAAGTTGGTGGGCTCATCCAAGCGGTTGGCAAACCGGATGCGGACCGTATCCCCTGGCTCGACTTCCAGGCGCGGCCCCGGGACGCGGCCGTTGAAGCTCATCAGGCGCGCTTGCCGCCCGGCTAGCGCGACCCGCTCTTGCTGCGCTTCCAGCGACACATCGAGCACACCGTTCTGGCTGCGGTGTTGCGCCATCCCCTGGGCGAGCGTTGGCGAAGGCTGACGCGCTTGCCTCCAAGCATGCCAGCCCAAGTAGCCAGCGCCTACCGTGCCTGCCGTGGCTGCCCCCGTAAGGGCAATGAACTGCCGTCGCTTCATCTGAGTGCGCTCCTATCTTTGACCCGCGGATCGGCGCCGGGGGCCCGCTCGATCAGCCGGATCTGCCCTTGCTTGACAACCACAGTCGCCAGCGGTGGCGGTTCCTTGGCCGGCCCGCGAACGACCCGGCCTTTGTCGTCGTACTGCGAGCCGTGACAAGGGCAAATAAAGCGGTCTTGCTCGGGCACCCAATTCACGGTGCAGCCGCGGTGCGTGCAGATGGGTTTGATACCGTATTGGGCGAACTCGGGCCCCGATTCAACCACCAGGTAAGTGGTGTGCTCCAGGCCCTGAGCGGCGTCAGCCCCAGGCAAATGGCAAAGCGTTGCTTGCCAATAAACCGAGCTATAGGGGTTGCGCCCCCCTGCGAGCGAGCAGGCCTATTTGCAAGCTAAGCACCGCCGGCAGGGCGCGTCCAATACGATTCAGGTTTGATCGCGATACCGCAGCAATAGCAATGGGACTGCTGTCTCCTATCGTTGCCCATCCGGCGGGGAAACGGCCTGCAGCCTGCCGAGCCGCTGTTGGGCTGTCTGGGGCAGCAGCAGCGTTTAAACTTGACCCAACGGTTTGCGGGGGCACCATGGCATCGCCACCATCCCCATCCCTTCGGCGCGAGCTTGGGACCTTCGGCGCCATCATGATGGGGCTGGGCTCCATCGTGGGGACAGGGGTGTTCGTCAGCATTGGCGTTGCCGCCGGCACGGCCGGGTCAGGCACGCTAATAGCGGTAGCCATTGGGGCCCTGGTGGCCACCTGCAACGGCCTCAGCAGCGCCCAATTGGCGGCCAACCATCCCGTCAGCGGCGGGACCTACGAGTACGGCTATCGCTACCTCACCCCAACGTTGGGCTTTGTCGCGGGCTGGCTGTTTTTGCTCGCCAAGACGGCCTCTGCCGCCACGGCGGCCCTAGGCTTTGCCAGCTACGCGCTCAACGCCATTCAGGTTCCGGGCAGTGCCCCCGTCGTCCCGGTTGCCCTGGGCGCGATCGCGGCGCTAACGGCCATTGTCTTGACCGGGTTGCGCTACTCCAACCGCGCCAACATTGCCATCGTGGGGCTTGCGCTGCTCTCGCTGGGCTTTTTTGTTGTTGCCGGCCTACCGCTAGCCATCTCGGGCGGGGCCGAGCGCTTCCAACCGGTCTGGGGCGGGGCGGATCGGCCGCTGCCAGCCGTGTTGGAAGCCAGCGCCCTCATGTTTGTAGCCTATACCGGCTACGGGCGCATCGCCACCCTGGGCGAGGAGGTGCGCGAGCCGTCCCGCACCATCCCGCGCGCCATTATCGGAGCGATGGTGGTGGTGATGGTGCTTTATCTCAGCGTGGCCGCTGTTGGCATTGGGGCCGTTGGGGCCGAGGCCCTGGAACCGGTTGCCGGCCAGGCTGCGGCCCCGCTGGCCGTTGCCGCCCGTCGCTTTGCCGTCCCAGGCAGCGAGCAGATCCTGTCGCTCGGTGCCATCGCCGCCATGCTGGGCGTGCTGCTGAATTTAATCTTGGGCCTCTCGCGGGTGCTGCTGGCCATGGCGCGCAAGCGCGACATGCCCGCCCCGCTGGCTCGCCTCGACGCGGCCCGCACGACGCCTACCGCCGCCACCCTGCTGGTGGGATTGGCGATCGCGGTCTTTGCCAGCAGCGGCAATGTGGGCGTGACCTGGTCGTTTAGCGCCTTTACGGTCTTGGTCTACTACGCCCTGACCAACTGGGCAGCCCTGCGCCTATCAGCGGCCGAGCGCCTCTACCCGCGCTGGATCTCGGGGGCAGGGCTGGCCTCGTGCTTGTTCCTGGCTTTTTGGGTGGAGCAGTCGGTGTGGTTGTTGGGCGTGGCCCTCATTGGCGTTGGCCTTGCCTGGCGGGCGATCCGCCAGCAGATGCGCTGAGGCACGCTAGCGGCTCGCTCGCTGCGCGGAAGCCGGTTTGCCCACGCTGCGAACGGCATTGACCAGCAGCGAGGGCCGCCCCCAGAGGGAGTTGGCAAAAATGAGGGTAACGCTGGCAGCCATGGCCACCATCGCCCAAACCGGATAGACCAAGCCCGTGGTGGCTGCCGGGATGCCAATGCCGTTGAACAGAAAGGCAATAGCAACGGCACGATAATGACATCGGCCGATTCGATGGCGATGTCGGTGCCGGTGCCCATGGCAATGCCCACATCTACTTGCATCAGGGCCGGGGCATCGTTGATGCCATCGCCCACCATGGCCACGCGGTGCTGGCTGCGCTGCTGGAGCTCGCGGACGAGATCGGCTTTATCGTTGGGGCGGATGCCGGCGCGGACCTGCTCGATGCCCACCTGGGCAGCCACGCGCGCTGCCGTGCGAGCGTTGTCGCCGGTGACTAGCACTGGCACCAAGCCTTGTTGCTTCATGGCCGCCACGGCTTGTTGAGCATCGGGGCGCAGTGCGTCCCCTAGCCCGATTGCGCCCAGGGCTTGGCTGTCCTGCGCCACCGCGATCGCGGTCAGGCCGGCTTCTTCAAACGCATCGATTTCAGTTTGCAGGGCATCGAGCGCGATGCCGCGCTGGGTCAAAAAGGCGGGCTTGCCCACCAGCACTTGCTGGCCGCGGACGCGGGCGGTGACCCCTTCCCCCGAGATGGCCTCAAATTCTTCAGCTGAGGGCGGCAGCAGGTCCCGCTCGAGCGCCGCTTCTACAATGGCCCGGCCCAGCGGATGCTCGGAGGCGGCCTCGGCTGCTGCTGCCACCTCCAACAGCTCGGACTCGCTGCGAAGCGCTGCCAACCGGCGTACCCCCGGCTTGCCCACAGTAAGCGTCCCGGTTTTATCCAGCAGCACGTGCGAGACCCGGCGCAGGGTTTGGAAGGCCTCGCCGGTGCGCATGATGATGCCGCGATCCGCGGCTTCCCCGGAGCCGCGCACGATCGCCAGCGGCGCGGCAATCCCCATGGCGCAGGGATAGCCCATGACCAGCACGCCCAGGCTGGCAAAGATGGCGCGCATGGCATCGATGCTCCCAGTCGCTAGCTGCGCGCCCACCGTCCAGGCCAAGCCTGCACCCAACGCCACCAGCAGCACGGTGGGAGTATAGACGCGCAGGATGGCATCGACCAAATGCAGGACACCAGGCTTGAGCGATCGCGCATCCTCTACTTGCCGGGCCACCTGCTGCA